>DATLVT010000123.1:0-9554 GCA_035577105.1 Polyangia bacterium | reverse complement strand
CCGAGACCGCCGTGCACCAGCTCCTGGGCGCGCGTCACGTGCGTCGCCGCGTCGGTGCCGCCTTTCAGCAACGCGGTGCGGGCCACCTCCAGCTGGACGTGCGCGCTGGTGAGGTAGTGGCCGAGGCTGTCGTGGATCTCGCGCGCGATGCGGTTGCGCTCTTGCACTGTCGCCAGCTCCTGGATGCGGGCGGCGGACGCGCGCAGCTGTTCATTCCGCGTCTCGACGTCGGCGGCCAGCCGTCCGATCCGGAGAGCGGCCGCGTGCTCCCGCTGCAGCAGGCGCGAGAAGATCACCGTGAAGAGGGCGGCGGATCCGAAATCCGCGACGGTGCCCAGCCCCGAGACGCCTCCGCGGTACGACCTTACCAGCGCCACGAAGATCCCGAGCAGCACCGTGAGCGCGACGGATGATCGAATCGTCAGCCAGAGGACGGACAGAGAGACGAGCGGCATCAGCAACAGGATGGTGGCGCCGCGGCTGACCCAGACGTTCGCCCCGCCCAGAACGAAGAGCGCGGCCACCAGCGCATGCTGTCCCCGCTCGAGCCTGATCACAAAAAGAACGCCCAACGTCAGGGCGAGCAGGTAAGCCGCCCCGCACACCAGGAGGAGCACCGGCTGCTCGACGGGGCCCACCAGGACGCTCGACAACGACGCCACGACCACCGCCACCGACGCGATCGAGGTGCCGACGCCGAAGATGCTCCGCCCTCGGGGAGAGCCCACGCTCGTACGTTAGGCGAGGCGCCACGCGCGCACAAGACGGCCAATCCGTCGTCGAGGTCATGGGTCGATCGTGACGTCGATCGTGACCAATGGCGGATGGCCAGTTGCGGCGCGATCTTGCACGCTGCGGCTCGAAGCAAACAAAGACACAAGGCAAAGCAAAGGAGCCTCGAATGAAGATGATGATGGTTGGTCTGCTGGCTGGTCTGTCTCTGCTGGTCGCCTCGAGCGCGCGCGCCAAGCCCGGCACAAAGCCGGCGGTCGTGCTGGTTCATGGCGGCTTCGTCGACGGGTCCGGATGGCAGGGCGTCTACAAGATCCTCAAGCGCGATGGTTACGCCGTCACGATCGTGCAGAACCCGACGGTGTCGTTCACCGACGACGTCGCGGTCACCCGCCGCGCCATCGCCAAGCAGACCGGCCCGGTGATCCTGGTCGGCCATTCCTACGGCGGCGCGGTGATCACCGAGGCGGGCACCGATCCAAAGGTGGCACGCCTCGTCTACATCGCGGCGTTTGCTCCCGACAAGGGTGAGTCCGTTCTCAAGCTCACCTCCGATCCTGCGCCGGGCGCCCCGGTCCCGCCGATCCTTCCGCCCCAGGACGGCTTTCTCTTTCTCGATCGCGACAAGTTTCACGCCTCCTTCGCGGCCGATGTCGGCGCGGACGACGCGGCCTTCATGGCCGACTCCCAGGTCCCCTGGGGCTTGCCGGCGTCAAGCGGCGAAGTGACCGTGCCGGCCTGGCGGTCAAAGACCAGCTTTTACCTGGTGGCCACGACCGACAAGATGATCCCCCCGCCCGTCCAGCGCGTGATGGCCAAGCGCGCCAGCGCCACCATCGTCGAGGCCGCCGGCAGCCACGCCATCTATGTGTCAAAGCCCAAGATAGTCGCCGCGATCATCGAGCAAGCCGCGGCCTCCCTCCCGGTCGCCTCGAACTGACGTGGCAGCAGGAGCACAGGCGACGGCTGCCCCTGGTGGGCGCACGACCCGACGCCGCTGTGTCCTCGCGGAAGTCCGGGCACTGGCCGGCGCAGCGTCCGGCACTTTGCGTTTGTAAAAAATGCGCTCGGTGCGCGACAGCGTCTCGGGCTCGGCCGTCATCAGGGGAGAGATCCGGCGATCTCGGTGCGGTGGTCGCAACCGAGACGCCGCCCAATTGAGGAGAAACAATCATGATCATCCCCCGGTCCGAGAGTCGTACGTTCGGTTGGACAGCGCGCGCACGCGACTTTTCCCTGTCCCTGGCTGTGATGGCCGCGGCGATCGCCGGCTGCGGCGAACCGACGGATACGACGCCGGCCGGAGGGGCCGTGGACACCGCTGACCCCTGGCACGTGGAAAACGGCTCGACCCTGTTTGTAGATTCGAATCGTCGCATCCTGTCTCCGCAGGTGGGGGAAGGCCAGCTCGCGCTCGGGACGAGCACCGACGCCTCGGGCTTTGTGACCACCCAGATCGTCGAGTGTGTCTCGGGTGCCGGTGAGAACCTCAGCGTCAGCTGCGACGTCGATCCGGGCTTTGTCACCGTCGGCGGCGGCGCCTGGGCGGAATACAGCGGCGCGGGGGCGCTGCTGACGGCCAGCTTTCCGAAGGACCAGAATTTGACCGGCTGGAGCGCATCATCGAAGGATCATCTGCAGCCCGATGTGCACCGGCTGCACGTCTACGCAATCGGTCTCATGCTCAAGGGGCTCAGCCGGCAGAGCCTTTTCAGCAAGATCTCGATCTTGCAGACCACCTCCAACCAGGACCCGCATCCGACAGCAACCACGCCCATCACCACCGGTTCGCTCGTCGTCCTTGGCGGGGGTGCCCGGGTCGACTGGACCTCGCCGGGAAATCTGCTCACGACCTCTGTGCCCGGCTGCTTCATTCCCGTGCGCGGCGGAACACCGCTGGCCCTGTGCTGGCAGGCGGCCAGCAAGGACCACATCCTGCCGTCGCCGGCGACGATCACCACGTTCGCCATCGCGATCCCTCAGACCATCGCGGGGTGGGGAACTCTTGACGTCAAGTATCTGGAAAGCGACAGCTCTTCCGTTGCGACCGGCGTGGCCAGCGCCAATGCGCAAGTCCCTGCCGGTTACGTCCTGGCCGCCATCGGTGGCTCGGCGCAGACCGATTCGGGCCCGGGACGCATGCTGTTTCGCATGAGCCCGGCGGTTTCGTCGAACACCGCGATCCTCGTGCAGTCCAAAGATCACGTGAAGGTGTCCGCGGGCAACGCCAGTGCCTTCGCCGTGGTCGTCAAGAAGGCGCCGTGAATCCAGCGGTCGCCGTGGGCGGGCCGCTGGCCATCGGGTTGATCCTGCTGGCACAACCCGCCCACGCGATCGGAACCGCTCCCCCACCCCGGCAGGTTTTCCTGTTCTATGCCGACGGGATCGCGCCTTTGCCGCCGGGGGTGGTGTGCGGAGGGGCCACCATCCCTCCCGCCTATCGCTGTTCGTTCGGGGAAGGCCAGGGGATCGAAGGCTGCAAGATCCGCGTCCAGCGCTTTCTCGACGACTGGTACCGCGACTTCAACGTGCGGTTCACCTTGACGCCACCGTCGCAGGGCACCTTCGACACGGTCGTCGTCACGTCGGCGGGGGCGTGGTGTGGGGCGTCGACGAGCATTCGCGGCGAGGCAGCCTTTGCCTGCGACGGGGTGTCGTCGGGGGTTGCCTATGCGTTTGACTGCGCCGACTCCGCCCATCAGTGCGCCAGCGTCATCGCCCAGGAACAGGCTCACCTGGTCGGGTTGGAGCACACCGCCTCGTACCGTGACCTCCTGAACGCCAGCGGTTGCGGAAGCTGCAGCGGCTTTGAGGACGCGGTCGATCCGCTATCGGGGCCGGGGCAGTGCGGGCGGCTCACCCAGAACTCCCATCAGATGATGATCGATCGCCTGGGCCGGCGGCCCCAGCACGGCGGGCCCATCAGCCCCTTCCCTTGCCTGGACAAGACGCCGCCGCAGATCCGGCTGCCGCGAACCTTTCTTGAGACCGACGGCCATGGCGTCACGGTCGTTGCCGCTGACATCCAGGACGACTGCGGTGTCGTGAAGGCCGAATTCGTCGCCGGAGAGAACTCGCAGCTGCTGTTCGAACCACCCTGGGTCTGGGCAATACCCGCGCGCCGCGGTTCTGTCCCATTCACGATCGTGGTGCGCGACGGGGCCGGCAACCAGGCCTCGGTGCAGGACGTGGTGACACTGGATTCGGCGCAGGAGCCGGCGGTGGGCTGTTCCCTGGGCGCCACGGCTCCTCCCTGTCCGCTGGGAACTGTGTTGACTCTCTTCGTACTGGGCGCGTCGGCCGGCCGTCGATCCGGCGTCAGGGTGGCTGGGACGGCCCCATCGTCTCGCCCAGGCTCTCCGCCAGGAAATCGATGAAGATCGAAACGCGGGTTGCGGCCTGGCGGTTGGCTGGTCGCACGGCGCTGATGGGGAGATGGGCCGGCTCGAGATTGCGCAGGATGCGGACCACCGCGCCGCTTCGTAGATCCGCGTCGAACAACCACATCGGCGCCTGCGCGATGCCGATGCCCCCCAGCACCGCCGAACGCACCTGCTCTGGATCGTTGGTGCGGAACTGACCTTCCGGTAAGTACGAGACGGGCGCCGTCTTTCCCGAGAACGTCCAGCTTTGCGGGCCAGTCGCGCCGATGAAGACGACGCAGCTGTGACTCTCCAGATCGCCCAGCCTGGCCGGCTCGCCTCGGCTGGCGAGATAGGTGGCCGACGCCGCGAAGATCACCGGCGTGGAGCCAATCTTGCGCGCCACAAGACCAGAGTCGGCAAACTCGCCGTGCCGGACCGCCACGTCGATGCTGTTGTCGATGAGATCCGACGACTGCTCGGACACCAAAAGGTCGACGCCGACCTCGGGATATCGCCGGAGGAACGCTGGCAGCCGGGGCGTCACGTAGACCTCGCCAAACCCAGGGGCGATGTTGACGCGCACCCGACCGGCCGCCGAGCTGAGACCGCGGCCGACGCTGGACGCGGCCAGGTCGAATTCCGCGATCAACCGGGAGGCGGATTGAAAGAAATCCCGACCGGCGTCGGTGAGTGTCAGCCTGCGCGAGGTGCGAATCAGAAGCTGGGCGCCGAGGTAATTTTCCAGAGACACGAGCTGCTTGCTGACCGCCGGCTGTCCAATGCCCAGCTCCCGCGCGACCGCCGAAAAACTGCCGTGCTCGACAACGCGGACGAAGACCTTCATGGCGTCCAGACGATCCATCAGGCGCTTGCGCTGGCCTCCCCGCTTCGCTTGTTTCTCCTCGGTGGCGCAGCACATCGCTGTCGGATCGTGACGACGCTCATCGCGTGCGGCGGCGCCGGTCGACGGCGTTGATCAATAGTTGACGGCTGGCGCACCCATCAATGCTCAAGGGCGGAACCAGGTATTCCAGTTTGGAATAAGTCGAAATTGGTCATTGTCTCTCTCAGTCCTTTTGTAAGGACGAGACGTCAAAACGAATCACCAATTTCGATCATTGATTGCTGCAAACGTTGCGACGCCGTCAACAAATGATCGGTGCGCGTGCAACAAACGACTCGGCAAAGCCCGGCCGGAAGGCCATCCGATGTGACATTTAACAAAATTTTCGCAAGGCACATTACATGCATTCAGTCGCCGTATGCTCCGTTCAACGCGACTGGCTTCCGCCGCTCTGTTCCTGGCAGGTTCTCTCCTCGGCTGCTCCGAGATAGACGGAACGCAGACCGGCGTCTCAAACGACGAGGGGGCGATCACCACCGTGAACGGGTTGACCGACGTCAACGGGCTGGTCACGAAGAACGGCCTCAACACGTACAACGGCCTCAACACGTATAACGGCCTCAACACGTACAACGGCCTCAATTCATTCAACGGGCTGATGAGCACCGACGGTGGGCGGATGGTGGTCAGCTATCTCGTGCGCTGCGCGTTGCCCGCCGGGCACAGCATCACCAAGCAGGATCAAAACGGAAACTGGTACACGTACCAGGGCGCCATCGGCGTGGCCCCGGGCTGGGAGACCGGTGCCTGCGACGAGACCTGCCAGCAGGCGGTGTCGGCCTGTCTGATGGCCCACATCAACACCGCCGGCGTACATATTCCGCTGTGGATGGACTCGCCGCTGGCGGCGATCGGCTGGGGACAGAACGCGCAGTACCCGAACCGTGAGGGGACGTTCTTCGGGAATCTCTTCACGCCGAACAGCAACACTGGCACGCTGGACGCCTTTTACTGCAACGGTCCCGGCTTCGACACCAACACCGTGCCGGGACGCCTGGGCGCCAATCAAAACGGCGCGCCTTACAGCAATCCGTTCCTGACCAGCGGCAACCCGAGCGGTCTTTGCACCCCCTGCCCCAGCACGCGCCCCGACGGACCGGACGCCTGCACCGCGGACGGCAAGACCTTCGCCACGCCGATCACCGTCTGGCGCGGCCAGACCTTCCAGGCCGAGACCAGCGTCCACACCGGCGGCACGGTGGTCAACTGCGCCGGCTGCTCGAATGGAAAGCGGCTGGCTTCGGTGAACAACATGGTCATCTCGAACGTCTACTCCGCAACCAAAGGGACGCACACACTGATCGTCTACTACACGAACGGCGACACGAGCGCCCACACGGGGACCGTGGGCGTCGGCTTCAACAACAATCCCCAGTCGTACAAGTTCCCGCCCACCGGCAGCTGGGAGACGATCGGCTCGGTGCTGATGAGCATCAACAACTTCGCCGTTGGATCGAACATCCTCGCCTTCTCTTCGGGGAACGGCGGGCGCGTCGACATCGACTGGGTCGAGGTCGAGTGACTCTGGCGGCCGGCGCTCACTGGCAGGAGCGCCCGGCGGCGTTCGATTCGTCGTAGTGCACGGTCACGCCGCCTAGCAGAACAATCTGCTTGCCGGTGAGGGCTCCGGACAGCTCGGCGCCGCTGGCGACGGTGACCGTCGCGGCCGGGGCGTAGATGCTGGCGCCGACGCCTTGGCCGGCGGGCAGGCTGACCAGTCTCCCCGCCACATACAGCCGCACCCGCGCGGGCGCCGACACGTCGCCGAAGGCCGTGATGCCGCCGAGATCGACGTTGCCGGCGACGAAGAGATCCAGTGACGCGTCGGGCCCCAGCTCGACGGCCAGCGTTCCCGTCAGGGAGACGTCCCCCCCGACGGCGACCACGGCCGGGCCACCGAGGCGCAAGGTCGCGCCGCCCCCGCCCAGCCGGGAGAATGCATAGTGCCCGCAGGGCAGATCCACCACCTGTTGTCCTACCAACGTCGCCAGCGCGTCCGGTGGCAATCCGACCACGGCGTTGACGTTGCTTTGCTTCAAAGCCGCGACGACCGAGGCGATGTTGATGACCGGCGTGGCGCAGTCGCAAGGCGCGTCCACAGTGACGGCCTCGCGCACGGTGCCCTTCGTCGCGTTGGCCCCCACGACCTGAGCGCCGGCCGGCAGGTGGATGGCGCCGCCGACGGTCATGGCGCTCTCGACGACATCGCCGGTGCTGAACAGATCGCCACCGACCGTCAGCGTGTTCTGGCCGGCCACACCGCCGCCGACGCGCAGATCGCCGGCCACGTCGCTTGGTTGTCCGATCGTGCTGAGGCCAGGCATCCCGGGCGGCTGGCCCGCGACCGACAGCGAGCCGGCGATGTGAAACGGTTGCATGGCGCCGACGTACCCGTTGACCCCGACCCACCCCTGATTTCCCCTGGCGCCGGTCTTCGGGTCAAAGGAATCGCTGCTCAGCGGCGCCGTCCAGCCGAGATCGCTGCACGAGCAGAGGGCATAGCGAAAGGCGCGGTCGGCGATCGTGGCGATGCACCTGACCGTGCCGCTTCCCGGCGCGGTGGGGACAAAAAGCGCATCCCTGCAGGTCGTCGGCGTGGGAGGGATGGTCTCGACCCGGGCGCCGTCCGTCCCGGGCCGGCCTGTCAGGTCGTCCACGGCATCGGCGACGGTCGGCGCGTCGATCGCCTGAGCGCCGCCGGTGCCACTGGCGGTGGGCATGCGCCCGCCCAGCAGCTGCGAGCCGCCACCGCAGCCGGCGACGATCGCCAGGCACAGCGTGCCACAGAGACGCGCCATCATCTGCGATCCGCGGCCCGCAGCTGATTCAGACGGGCACGCGCGCGTTCGAGGTAAAGCGAGTCGGGGTACGCCGCGATCAACGCCTGCCATGCCTGCCGTTCCCGATCATCGTTTCGCAGCCGGCCAAGCGACAAGGCGCGGCCGATCATCGCATCCTCGCCCAGGGTGCCGTGCGGGCTGCTTTCAAGGTAGGCGTCGAACGCCGCCAGCGCGCGCGCCGGATCGGAGAGACGGTCAAGGTACAACCGTCCCAGCAAGACGCGCGCCGACTGGTCTTCGCTGCCACCGGCGCAGGATCGGTGCAGCGTCTGATAAAGATGCAACGCCTCCTCGTCGCGACCGGCTCGGCGCTCCTCGTTGGCGCGACGGTACAGATCGGCGCAGAGATGATCGTCCATGGTCGTCGCGCCGGCCGTCGTCGCGCCGGCTCTGGCGCGGGCGATCGACCGCTTCAGCGGCGGCGCGGAGGTGGGTGCCGGCGCTGACGCCGGCGGCGGCACGGCCAGCGGCGCGGGTGCCGACACCGCCTCGTTGCCCATCGGCGGCGTCCCGCGCGGGACCATCGCCGGGCGAGACGCGGGCGGCGCCGGCGGCAACGGTTGTGTCTCGGCGTCGCTGTGTGCCCGCCAGAGGTACCCCCCCGCCCAGGAGATCGCCGCCCCAGACAAGATGGCCAGCGCGATCGCCGCGACCCCCGCTGCCTTCCGTCGCGCGCCAGGTGCCGGCACGGCCCGCCGCCGCATCTGCGCGGTGATCAGCCGATCCAGCAACACATCGTCGGCGCCGCCATACGGCATGTGATGGTACAGGGCCGGCGCGACGTCCTGCTGCAGGCGGCACGCGGAGCAGACGGCCAGGTGAGTCCTCAACAGCTGCGCTTCGACAGCCGTCAGCGCGCCCTCCCGGGCCCGATCCAGCAATCCTTCTGGATGAATCTGATCGGTGCTCATTCGATGGGCTCCAGAAAGTCGGCCAGCGCGGCGTCGGATTCGATCGTCTTGCGCAGGGATCCCTTCGCCAGGCGGAGGCGGCTACGAACGGTGTTGACCGGCGTCGCCGTCATCTCCGCTATCTGTTCGACCGAAAGCCCCACCACCACCCGCAAGCCCAGCGCTTCGGCCTGCGGTTTTGGAATCGTCGTCAGCATGCCGGCCACCAGGGCGCGCCGGCGTTCGATCTCCAGCGCCCGGGCCGGTGAAGGGCCCTCGTCCATCAACGGCTCCTGCAGGCGTTGAAACGTTCCGATCCAGCGCTGCACGTCGCGCTGGCGTCGCTTGGCCGTCAGCGCATGGCGGAAGGTTATGGTCAGGGCGAACGTCGAGACGCTGCTCTCGAAACGAAACTGCGAGAGCGCGCGCACGAAGCCGAGCAGACACTCTTGCACCAGATCGTCCAGGTCAGGGTGCTTGTGCCCAAGCACCGCCCGCGCGACGCGCAGGATGTCGGGGCCGAGGGAACGCAACAATTTCTCCAGCGCCGCCTGGTCCCCCGCGATCGCCGCGCGGCCGAGCGCGTTCATTTCACCCCGGCGGCTGACGGTGGAGGCGGGGGGCGCCGTTTCCGCGGCGTCGACCGCGCTGTCCAATCTCAGTCGCACGGCGACCAGTCCCGTTCTTCGATCAGGTTCGGTAGGATCGAAGGAAGCATTCGAGTTCCCAGGTAACCGCCGGGTCGCATCACTGTGCCACCGGTCCGACCGATCAGCGGCAGGAATCTAGCACGGCAAGATTGACCTGCGAACGGAGGCGGGGC
>DATLVT010000122.1:0-5008 GCA_035577105.1 Polyangia bacterium | reverse complement strand
TCGTCAACCATCTTGGCGACGTCGTGTGGGTGTATCCCAACGGCCGCGTAGATATCTGTCTCGGCGTCGGCAAGTGCGGTAGCGTTCCGGGCGAACGTCATGTCGCCCCCCGAGCCGATACAGACCATGGCAGAGACGCCGGCCTGGCGCGCCCGCGCCAGGACCTCGGGCCGATCGGGGCCGTATTCAGAAAAGTCCAGATGACAATGCGAGTCGATCATCCGTGTGGCTCTAAACCTTCCGCGGCAAGCAACCGATGCCGGGTGAGAAGAGGGTTATCGCACGGGGACCGCGGTGCTACCAAAAGTGGAAGACTACGATAAGACCAGAGCCTTAGGGCCCAACCAATCTCCCCCTGTCGCGGCGGTGGCGGATCCGGATGCGCTGCGCCCGGGGACGATGGCGGGCGCCTATCTGCTGACGCGCGAGCTGGCCTCGGGTGGCGGTGGCACGGTCTACGAGGCGCAGCACAAGCTGCTGGGCCGCAAGGCGGCCGTGAAGATCCTGCGGCGCGAGCTGGCGGCGTCACCCCAGATGGTTGCCCGTTTCCTGCGCGAGGCGCTGGCGGTCAACATGATCAAGCACCCCAGCATCGTCGACATCTACGAGTTCGGCGAGCTGCCGGACGGTCGGCCGTTCTACGTGATGGAGCTGCTGGAAGGGCATGACCTGCGCAAGCTGCTCACCGAGCGGGGCCGGTTCCCGCCGGAAGAGGTCCTGGAGATCCTGCGCCCGGTCTGTTCAGCGCTGGAGGCGGCCCACGCGCAAGGGATCGTTCATCGCGATCTGAAGGCCAGCAACATCCACATCATGGACAGCAACGGCCAGCGCACGGTCAAGCTGCTGGATTTCGGCATCGCCAAGCTGATGCAGCCGGAGAACGCCGAGGCCGGCCTGACGGTGGTGGGCACGCGCCTGGGGACGTCGTACACCATGGCTCCCGAGCAGATTCGCGGCGACGGCGTCGATCCGCGGACCGACATCTATGCGCTGGGCGTGGTGCTGTATCACCTGCTGACGGGTCAGTATCCGTTCCGCGCCGAGACGATGACCGACATCGAGCGGCAGCACCTGGAAACCCCGCCGCCTCGTCCCAGCCACGCGGCGCGCGTCCCGCCGGCGCTGGACGGCGTTGTGCTGCGCGCCATGGACAAGAACGCCGATCGCCGATTTCCGACGGTGAAGGCGTTCATTCAAGCCCTGGCCGACGCCGTCGGCACCAAGAAGCCAGTCGCCGAATCGGGCGCCCGCGCCGCCGCCATCTACGTTGAAGTGCGCATGAGCGAGGCGGCCGACGCGGACAGCGACGAGATCCTGGACGACAGCTCGGCGGTGCTGGACGCGGCCGAGCAGAGCTTTCGCGGCGCGGGACTGCTGCTGCCGCTGCAGACCGGCAACGCCATTGTCGGTGCCCGGGTGCTCTCCGCCGACGACGCCAAGTCACGAAAAGAGTGCCAGGAGATCCTGGAGATCGCGACGACGCTGGCCAGCGCGCTGGCCGGGCGACCGACGGCGCACGCCGACATTCACGTCAACGTCGCCTTTCACGTCGACGCGGCCGCGGTGAAGGATTCCGCGGAGGCGCCTGGCGGCAAGGAAATCGTCGGCGGCGAGATCATCTCCATCGGCAAATGGGCCCCGCGCGACAACGTCGACGGCGTCCACGTCACGACGGCGCTCGACGCGGGCTGATCTGATCTAGCCTTTCTGATCTGGGTTTTGCGGCGTCCGCCGCCTCCGCGTGGGCGGGTCCTGTCGCTGCGTGACAGCTTCCCCAGCGGGCCGGTTCGCCGGGGCCGCGTTCGAGATTCTAGACAACGCGACCCGAGTAACAGAAGCGCAGAGGGACAACGGCCCCGACGAACCGGCCCGCTGGGGGCCCCTCACTTCGCGCCACCCCCCCACGCTACGTCGGCTCGCTCGGGGCCAATGTTCGTGCCCATCGAGTCCATTTCTCGGGCACGGATCCGTCGGGGGCGGCGTTCGCAGCGGAATGGATGAAGGCTTAAAGGAGCGCGGAGGGGGGGATAGAGTCTCGGCGGGACGTCCTGGAGCGCTCCTGCCCGGAGGGGTCCGCCCCGCAGGGCAGGTTGCCAGCGGAAGGTTCGAGGACGCCCCGTGCGGTCGCTGGATCTGATCAAGGCGCTGCGACGCTGGCCAACCAGCACGTTGGTTTTCCCGCTCACCTCACCGCGGCCGCGTGAGGCGTCCGTGCCCGCCGAGGCTCTATCCCCCCCTCCGCGCCCTCGCCGGAAGGAGTGAAGCTAGCCGTTGGTTGGAGAGGCCTAAAGCAAGCCCGACGAGATCATCGCCGCGACGATGATTCCCATGATCGATTCGCCCGCCATGCCGCCCGCGGCCACCGCGGCGATGGTGTTCTCGGACAGATCGGGTCGGGCCCTGCGAACGGCGGCCAGGCCCAGTGCGCCCACCAGCGCGGCGATCGACAGCGACGCCGGCGTCAGCATGGCGATGCCCAGAACCATGGGCGAGGGGAGAAAGCGCCCGAAGCGGGTCCGCGCGCACAGGCACAGCGCCACGCCCAGGGAGATTCCCACGGCGCCGGCGAGGGGACCGTAGGCCGGCATCGACGCCAGGCCCCCGCGCACCGCCTCCGCGGTCGCCTTCCATGACAGCGCCGACGCGGCCGGCATGGCTTCGGTGCCGATGCCGTAGGTCTTGACGATGACCAGGTAGACCGGGACCACGATGATGCCGCCCAGTACCGCGCCGATCATCTGGCCGATGATCTGCGCGCGCGGCGATGCCTTCAGGCGATGGCCCGCCTTCAGGGCCCACAAGGTCTGGGCTGTCTGGGTGCTCTCCCCCGAGGCGATGGCGCCCGACATGATGGACACCACCGGACCGAAACCCGCAAAGATGAGCTGGGTCAGCGTGCCGGCCTGACCGATGGGCGCGATGTCCGTCTCGCCGGCGGCGCGCCCGCACACGCTGGCCAGGATCACCGACAGCAGCAGCGCCGCCACCGTGGCCCCTGGATGGACATGAAACACCAGCCAGCTCACGGCGATCACGACGGCGACGCTGCCCAGCAGCACCACGTTGCGCAGGGGAAACCAGACCGCGGGGGCCGGTCCGTTGTCGACCGGACGGCGAACCAGCTGGGGAATGTCGCGAAGCGAGCGCCCGATGGTCCGCCAGTTCATGGCCAGTGGCAGGAGCGTGCTGGAGGTCATCAGGCCCAGGCCGGGCCACACCAGCCAGGAAACAAAGGCGCTGTAACCGCCGCCATGAATGATCCCGGCGGTCACCAGATGCGGCGCCAGAAAGCCCCAGGTGATGATCGCACCCAGCGCCAGGCTGAGGGCGTTGCGCAGACCCATGAACATTCCCGTCGACGCCATCAGCGGGCTCCAGCTGATCCCCAGGGTCAGGCTGGCCGCCGAGACGCCGAAGATTGCGCCGGGCAGCATGGTCGCCCCCGGGATGATGGACGGCTGGCCGTCGCGAAACCAGGTCACGCCCGCCGCCAGCAAGGCGGCCAGCAGCAACAGCCGCGCGTGGCGCAGCGCCAGCTCGCGCGCCGCGTACATGGTCTCGATCAACGCGGCGGTGGCGGCGCCGGTGGGGAAGGGGAGCTCTTCCGTGATCACCAGCTTTCGCCGCAGCAGCCCGGCGATGAGAATTCCCAGCAGGCCCAGGCCGATGCCCCAGGCGCCCAGCGTCCAGGCGGGGAATTCCTGACCCATCAGCGACAGCGCCGGGATCGGTCCGCAGACGCCCAGGACGAACCCCATGATGGCCGCCGACGCGGCCGTCGTCTGCGTGATGTTGTTCTCGAGGGCGGTGTAAGGACGGCGGGCCAGCCGTTTGAACGTGGTGAAGAACGTGAAGCTCAGCAGCGCCGCCGTGATGCTGCCGCCGTCGATGAACGACGTCTTGAGGCCGGTGTAGACGTTACCGGCGGCCAGCACCGCACCGATGGCGCAGCCGACCAGGATGGCCCGCGGCGTGGCCTCGCGTTCGGCGGGCACGGCGTGCGGTTCCCAGTTCTTGGTGTCGACGGGCAGCGGCGTCTGGTCGGGCAGCGGAAGGGGCAGCGCCGGCATGGGCGTTCCCTAGGACGGATGCTCTTCGCTGTCGCGGACGGTCGATTCGCGGGTCCGCAGGCCGTGCTTCCAGAGCAGGCGGTAAAAATAGATCCGATCGACGCCGGCGGCGCGGGCGGCGGCGCTGACGCGGTTCTCGTGGACGCGCAGCAGCTCCTCCAGGTAACGCTTTTCAAAGCTGCTGACCCAACCCTCGCGCGCCTCGCGCAGGGGCTGGCCGACGTTGACCGCCGCTTCAGGGCTGGGGGAGGTGGCGGTCACGAACGACTGCGGCGGCGAGAAGTCGCGCAGGGCCACGCAGCGCTCCAGGTAGTTGCGCAGCTCGCGGATGTTGCCGGGCCAGCTGTGATGGACCAGCGCCGAAAGGAATTCGTCCGAACGGATCACCGTCGCCGTCTGGTCGTCGATGGGGCCCAGGTTGCGGGTGACGTGCTCGACCAGCAGGGGCAGGTCGGAGACACGCTCGCGCAGGGGCGGCAATTTCACTTCGACGACCGCCAGGCGGTAATAGAGATCGGAACGAAACTTGGCCGCCGCGACCTGGTCGCGCAGGCTGCGGTTGGTGGCGGCGATGAGGCGGACGTTGACCGGGACGTAGTTGTTGGTGCCGACCCGGCGAACCTCGCGCCGCTCCAGGACGCGCAGCAGCTTGGGCTGCAGCTCGATGTTCAGCTCGCCGATTTCGTCGAGAAACACGGTGCCGCCGTTGGCCGCCTCGAACACGCCCTGGCGGGCGGCCACGGCGCCGGTGAAGGAGCCGCGCTCGTGACCGAACAGCTCGCTCTCCAGCAACTGGGGAGGCATGGCGCCGCAGTCGACGACCAGAAACGGCTTGTCCCGTCGGCGGCTGCCGCGGTGAATGGCCTCTGCCGATACTTCCTTGCCGGTGCCGGTTTCGCCTTCCAGAAGGATGGTGGCGTCGCTGAACGACGCTTTGC
>DATLVT010000121.1:0-9406 GCA_035577105.1 Polyangia bacterium | reverse complement strand
ACTTCTGAAGATCCTTCTCGAGAATCTCCTCGGCAACGCCTGGAAGTTCACCTCCCGAAAGAAGGCAGCCCAGATCACCTTCGGATACAAGGAGCGGGGCGCTGTCCCCCGTTACTGTGTCAGCGACAACGGCGCCGGTTTCGACATGGCCCACGCCACGCGGCTGTTCGGCGCCTTCCAGCGTCTTCACGCGGCCAGCGAGTTCGAAGGAGCCGGCATCGGCCTGGCCGCGGTCCAGCGCGTGGTCCGCCGGCACCACGGTCAGGTCTGGGGCGAGGCCAAGGTCGACGGCGGCGCCACCTTCACCTTCACGCTGGGAGCGAGCCCCGATGATTCGGCAGACGTCAGCCCAAAAAAAAGGCCGGCTTGAAGGCCGGCCTGAAGGCGGGGGGCACCCGCTGCTCGGGTGCCCCGCCCTTGCTGCAGCGAAGAGAGGGGTCCTCGTTACTTCTTGATCACGACGACGTCGCCGTTGAGGTTGTTGCCGATCGACGCTGACAGCGAGCTCGTTGCCGCTCCATTGAGAGTCTGAGGACCGGAGGAGGTGGGAAATGATCCGGAGATCGTGCCGGTGGCGGTGGCAGGACGGCTGGAGGAGCTGAACCGGATGTTGACGACCGTCCCGTTGTCGTTTGTATGGAAGGTGTCGCGGCTGGTGGCGACGTCACCGGTGGCCGTGAAGGCCAGATTGATGGACAGGAGGACGGTGTTTCCACTGGCATCGGTGACGGGAAGCTGGGCCACCAGGGTGGCGGCTCCCAGGTCGCCCCTGATGGTGCTCTCGACGGTGTCCGTGAATCCATCGAACGTCATGTCGATGGGCGCGTCGGGGTTGCAAAAGTCCACGTAACGGACCTCGACGACGAGATTCGGGCCCCGCATCGGGGCGCCGAGCGACTGGATGACCTGGCTGCCGAAAAGGATATCGGTGCTCAGGGCCTGGCAGGGACTGGCGAAGGAGTTGAAGCTGGCGATCAGGGAGCTCGCGCTCGACCGAAAATGGCTGGTCTGGGCCGCCTGGGCGGCGGACGTGGCGATGACACCGGAGCAGATCAGGGCCAGAGATGTCGCGAGCTTCTTCATGTTGTCTCCATTGTGGGTTTTCGCAGCAACTGTCATGAGGCTCCCGATAGTAGAGACGACAGCCGACAGGCGTCAACGGAAAATTGTATTATAGCTTTCGATTTTTTTAAGTCATAAAACTGACAGGCCTTTCCACCGCGTCAGTCTTCTGACGTGACCTGCGGGGTACAGGCGGCTGTACGGATCGGTACGAAAGTGGAGATGTGATCGGCGGAACCACAACGCCTACGCGGTGGCATGTCCCTGGCAATGATGAGCTTCATCCAGGCGAGCGGCGGCAAACCGGAACGTCCACCTGGCGCTGCAAATCATTCAAGGAGGTCCCATGAGCCGAGGTTTCTATCTTTCTTCTGCCTTCGCGCTGGCCGGCGTTCTCGGTCTCGGTCTGGGGGGCGGCTGTGACACGCCGCCCGAGGACACCGCCTCGGCGCAGCGTCAGGCCATCCTGGCCGCCTGCCACCTTGACGACGGCACCATCGAACACAACGCCGACCTCCATGCGTGCGATCCCCAGGACACCAAGAAGACGACCATCTGCCATATCCCGCCTGGCAATCCGGCCAACGCGCACACCATCTGCGTCGGCAACCCGGCGGTGCCCCACCACATTCAACATCACGGAGATTACGTGGGGATCTGCAAGCACGAGGTGACGTGTCCGCCGCCCGGCATGGGCGGTGGCGGCGGTGCACCGGGCGGTGGTGGCCCTGGCGACGACCACGGTACCGGCGGCTCGGCTCCCGGCACGGGCGGCTCGGCTCCCGGCACCGGTGGTGCGGCTCCCGGCAGCGGCGGCGCCCCGGGCACCGGCGGCTCGATCGTTATTCCTTGAATATAATAAGTGCGTTGCTTACCGACCGGCGGCTAACCGCCGCTGGTCGGTCGCGTGCGCCAGAACAGCACCACGGTCAGGCAGTGAAAGCGGGCGTCCGACGACTGCAGCACGATGGTGTTGACCGGGACCTGATCCGGATGCGCCTTCAGCCAGGCGGTGATGTCGTCCCCCAATTTCTCGCGACGCCCGACGGTGGTGGCTGAGAAGACCCTCAGCCCGTCGTATCGGCTGTCATCATCCGGCGGCGTCATTATTTGTCTTTGTTACCACGACCAGCACCCGCCAGCCGCTTATGGTTTTGTGACAACAGAATCATAAATCCGTCGGCGAGCAAGGTTGTGGTCAGCATGACCCCGTTGATGGCGCGGTGGTCGATCCGGGCGGGAGACCGTCGGTGTCGCGGATCGAGCCAAAAAGACGTGATTTTCGACGCCGTCGGAAACAAAGGCGTCATCAGTGCCAGCGTCGGGTCCTCTGTCGCCGCGGAAAGTCCGATGGCCAGTCCCGGCTCGCGAAAGCCTGTCGTCACGATGCAGGCTGACCCAGTTCTTCCTGTTCGCCCCCCCGAGACAGGCCATCCTGGACCGCGGCGGGCACAGCGCGAGCAGCCTGCCATCACAAGTTTGCAGCGTCGCGGTCGAGGCATTTTTCGATCGGGCCGCGCTGTCCACCTAGGCGGCGGGCTCGTTGCCTGCCGTCCGACGACAACAATTCCGCACCGTCTCGAGAAGGAGCGCTGCCTTGACCGGCTTGCACAGACAAGCCTTCACGCCGCCCTTTGCACCGGCCGGTCCCAGCGGCGCGCTGAACGCCGACAGGACAACGATGGGGACCTGGTTCAGATCGGCGTCGCCGTCCTCCAGCAGCTCCAGCAACTCGAACCCGCTCATCACCGGCATCATCATGTCCAGCAACAGCAGGGCGGGTTTTGCCGGGCGGCGCACCGCTGCCAGCGCGACCGCGCCGTTCTCGGCTAGCTGGACCTGATATCCGGCGTCCTCCAGTAGCTCGCCCACCGCCTCGCGGATGGAAAAGTCGTCGTCGACGACAAGGACCGGACCCACCGGCTCAGCCTCAGTATTCACCCATAAGTTTGTAACCAGGATGGGGTCGCCCGCAAGCGGCCTACATTGTGAATTTTCCCACAGTTTCAGGGAGAGGGGATGTAGGCAGCTCGTCCCTCGAACATCGCTGATGTCAGCGACGGCGCGCTCACTGCGCCGTCCAGAGGGGCTCAGAGATACCCGCCCACCGCGGCTGTCACGCGATAGGTGGCGCGCAGGGCGCGTTCGCTGAAGGTGTGCGACGGGTCCTCGACGCGAACCAGGTACAGGGGGACCGCGCCCTGCAACCAGAGGAACAGCCGGCGCGAGAGCGGAACCTCGGCGACCGCCACCGGGCCCAGGTTGCCGGCGAACGAGGAACGCCCCGCGGGCTGGTCGCTGGCCGTCTGCGTGAAGCGGCTGGCCCCCAGCTCGCCGCCCGCCGCCAGCGTCACCGCCGACAGATCGAACGCCCGCAGCACGCCCACGCGCAACCCCAGCTCCAGCGTGTCGAGGTGGGTGTCGCGCGCGCTTTCGCGGCGGGCGCCGCCGACGTCGAACGCCGCCGTCACCGTCAGCGTTCGCAGATCCAGCCGTCCGCCCACGCCGCCGCCGAAGGTCGGCCCGAGATCCAGCAGCGGCCCGCGCATCCCGCCCAGCGCAAAGATGGCCGCCGCCCGCTGCCGCGTGGTCCCGCCCTTGCGCACCACCCGTCCGAACTCGATACGCCGCATGCCCGCCGTCGTGACCACGGTCTGCCCGGTCGGCGCGACCTCGAACGTTCCGCTGGCGACCTGATCATCCGCCCGCCGGGTCACCTCATAGCGGCCCGCCGCCACGGCCAGCGGTCGCGCCGCGCCGTCATTGGTCAGCTCGGCGACGATCGACGAATCGCTCTGCCGCCGCACCAGGTACCACCCTGGTTGACCCAGCGCCAGGTGGCCAAAGCGGGCCGTGAGGCGCGGGCGCGTCAGCACCAGCTCCTCGCGCCCGCCCAGCGCCAGCTTGAACGTCGGGTGTTGCGGACCGGCCCGGGTCAGCGCGGTCGCGGCGACGGTGTGCCGGGCGGCGTAGGTGAACGCCTCGCCCAGGGTCACGGCGCCGTCGCCGTCCTGGTCGCCGGCGCCCATCAGCGCGGCCGCGAAGTGATGCGTGAAGAACGACGCGTGCAGCTCGTCGGACTCCTGGGCCTCCTCACCAGAGGCGCTGGACGTGACGATGGCCAGGCCGCGCGGGTTGGTGGGTGGCGCCAGGCGCACGTCAAAATCGCCCCCCGTGCGTCCGCCCTTCGTCTGCGTCAGCGTGCCCGAGCGGCAGGCGTCGACCACCATCACCCGCGTGGCGATGTCGCTGGCGCCCAGCAGCTCTTGCAGCTCGCGCAGCGGGAAGGTGGTCCCGGCCAGGTGCAGCGCCTCGCCGTCGGCGTGGCCCGAGTAGTAGACGAAGAGAAGGCCGTCGGCGCCGCCGCGGCGCAAGGCCGCCTCGGCGTCCAGGATCGCCCGGCGCATCTCGACCGCCGATCGCCCCTGTAGCAGCGTCGTGTTTGCGCGGGGAAAGTCGCCCAGCGCGCTCAGGACGTCGGCGATGCGCGCGGCGTCCTCCTCGGCAAAACGCAGGACCGGCTCGCCGGGCAGCCCGGCGTTGTTACCGATGACGACGGCGACGGCGGCGCTGCCGGGGGCCTCGGGGGCGCCCGCCCGTGCGGACGCCGAAGCGAGCACAGCCAGCAGGCCAGCCAGGCAGGCCGCGCGCACGGCGGCCGTGCGCGCCGGCGCGGTGGTCACCGCGCCACTTCTTTACGGATGGTGACGCCGCTCTGGCGGCAGGGGAGATCCAGACGCGTGGTCCGGGTGGGCTGACCGCCGGCCGCCGCCAGCGCCTGCTGACCGGCGGCCATCAGCGCCGCGCGCGTGGGCGCCGCCAGGCACAGCAGCGCCACGAAACGCTCGTCGCCGGGCGTGTCGTCGAGGACGACGCTGCCCGGCAGCTGGTGCGTCCCGGCCGCCACGCCCAGCGCCGCGTCCATTGCGGCCGGCGCATAGACGGAGACCTGCCCCGCGCTGTCCATCCCGACCACCGCGACGTTGCCGGCGTCGGCCGTGGTGAGGACAAAACGGATGGCGTCGCCGGGCCGCAACGCCGTTCCGTCGAACACGGGCACGGTGCTTCCGTCGGTTCGTCGCGCGACGATCTCCATGGCGAAACCACCGCCCTTGGTTCGCGTGTCGCCACCGGACGCGCTCCGGTCGGCTGGCCTCGGGCGCGCCATCAGCACCAGCACGGCGGCGACGGCGATCAAACCGCCGACGACTGTCCTGGTGAGCACACGGGCACGCGCAGGCGCGGGCGCAAGCGCGGGACGCGCGGCCTGCTGGCGTCGCCACCAGATCTCGTCGGGCACCTGTGCGGGCGCCGCCGCCAGCTCGTCGCGGCGGGCACGGCAGGCCGCGCACTCCGCCAGGTGACGCTCGGTGGCCGCGCCTATGGCCGCAGCGGGTTCCAGCGCGTCCAGCTCGCCGACCAGGAAGCGCTCTAGAGCGAGGTCCGACAGGCAGCTCTCCGGCCGGCGGCGCGACGTCGCTGTCGATCGCACGGGCGTGCTCACGACGCCAGCTCCCGGTCCTCGCGGGCGGCGGCCAGCGTGATGGTGCGAAACTGCTCGAGCCGGTAGCCGATCGTCCGGCGCGGGATCGACAGCAGCAGCGCGATCTCGTCCTGGCTCATCTGATCGACGAAATAGTAGACGGCGATGTCCTGCACGTCCTCGGGGACATTTTCCAGCAGCGCGCGCACGGTCAGCGCGGCGTCGCTGGTCGAGCGGGCCACCGGCTCGTCAGGACCAAGGGCGCGTTTCAGAACGTCGCGCCGCCGGCGCGAGTCGCGCAGGCGGTTCAGGCAATTGTTCGTGGTGATGCGGTAAAGCCAGCTCAACGGCGACGCCGCGGTGGCGAACTCGGCGCGCGCCTCGAACGCGCGCAGGAAGACCTCCTGCATGACGTCCTTCCCCGCGTCGCCGTCGCCCATCAGCAGGCAGGCCCGCCGAAAGACGCTGCGGCTGTACCGCCGGTAGAGGTCTTCGAGAAACGTCGAGTCCATTGCCGAAGCAGGAATTTACCCCGGTCCGGGGTTCGTGCTCGAAAATCGGATCAAACGTCACCGGACCGTCACGGGGACGGCTTGTCCCGCCAATCGCCCCGCGCTACAACGCCGGCGTGCGCAGGCGCCTGGTTGTGGGGATGGCCGTCGGGATGGCGGCGCAAGCGGCGCTGGTCGGCTGTGGTGGAACAACGTCGCGCCAACCGGACACCGACGTGGGCGAGACCATTGCGGGTCAACCCTGTTCGGAGCTGGAGGCCGCGATAAATGGCTGGTTGGGCAAGGCCGCCGCCTGCCAGCGCGGCCCCGACATGCGCGAGCTGCTGCCGATCGGCGACGGATTCGTCCTGGACTGGACGACGCGCACGCAAGAGGGGCGGATCTGGGCGGTCGGGACTGACCCGCCTCTGGGTGTGGCCCCGATCACAGGTGGACCGGCGCCGGGGCTGCTGCCGCGCACGACCATCGTCCCCATCGGCAAGCGTCGCGTGTTGATGTTGCAGAGCGACAAGCCCAACGTTTCCATCTTCACCGTCAACGTCGGCGCACCACGGGGCGCCAACGTGCTGGTGTCGACGCTGGGCGAAGCGGTGCTGGAGGAGGGGAGCTCCGGCCACGGGTTCGTCGGGCTGGATGGCGATTACTTTCTCGACTATCGGACCGGCAACGGAACGTACAACGTTCACCGCGTCGACGAGACGGCCCGCGACACGGCCCAGGTCATCACCGGAACGGAGTGGACGGGCGTCAACCCCGCCTTGCGGCGGGGCGCCCGGATCATCAACCTGGGCCAGCACCGGCTGCTGGAGTGGGTGCCCATCACCGGGCAGTTTCACGTCTGGTCATACACGCTGCAGCCGGGGCGGGCCGACATCTTCGAGCCCCAGCCGTTGGCGGCCGGACAGTTCGCCGACCTGACGCCCGACCACGAGATCGTGGTGGTGACGGCCGATCGGATCTTGATCTGGGAGCGCAACACCGGCCGCGTGGTGTTGCGCGCGCTGGATCCCACGGCGGCCGATCCGCTGGGCGGCGCGGTCATCGGCGACGCCTCCTCGCTGCTGCTGAGGTCACCCGACTGGACGGCGCCGGTCACGTCGGCCATCGAGAACGTCGTGCTGGTGCTGCAGCAGGGGCGATCGTTTGACGCATATTTCGGGCTGTTCTGTCAGGCGGCGCCCGGTTCCAACCCGGGCTGCGAAGACGGGCCAGCCTGCTGCGAGGGTATGCCGCCATCGATACCCGGGGCCGACGCCTGCACGCCGCTGGATCCGACCACCGACGCCCACGTGCCCAAGGATGACTTCGCTTGCCTGAACACGAAGATGCAGGGCGGTCAGACGGGCGGCTTCGCCGTCCCCCCCTGCGGCGACCCGGCTGACTTTGCCTGCGCGCCGCCGGGCGACGCCACGGGCGCCGTCCCTTTTTACCAGCGCGCCGCCGCGGCCGGCAGCCTGGCCGATCGATACTTCCAGTCGACGCGCGACGGGATCGAGCCGAACCTGATCTACCTGGCCAAGACCGCCTTCGGCAGCAGCGTGCCGCTGGAGTTCGGCCTGCAGCTGACGCGGGTCATGGCCGAAAACCGCGTTCGCTGGGCGCTGTACCTGGGCAACGCCAGCGACACGCGCGGCTTCCCGCCGCCGGTGTTCTTCGATCGCCACTGGGATTTCTTCCGCGGCGTCGACGAGATCGCCCGCGACGTCGAGCTGCAGCAGCTGCCGGCGATCTCCATCGTGATCGCCGGGCCCGCGCAGAGTGAAAAGCCAGGCGCGGGCCCCGCCGCGGCCGGCATTCATTTCGTCGAGGCGATCACCGAGACGATTGCCGGCTCGGCGCGCTATTCGCCGACGACGCTGGTGCTGGTCACTCACCTGACCAGCGGCGGCTTCTTTGATCACGTGGTGCCGCCTTCGCCCGTCTCCGTCACGCTGGACACGCGCGAGGGGATGGAGGTGGCCTACGGGCCGCGGGTTCCGCTGCTGGCGCTGGGGCATTTCGCGCGCCCCGGCCACATCTCGCACGCCCCGCTGGAGCTGTCGTCGATCACGAAGTTCCTCGAGTGGAACTGGCTGGGCGGCGAGACCGGACAGCTCGGCCACCGGGACACCACCGTCGCGAACATCGGCAGCCTCCTCGACAGCACCGCGACCCGCGTGCCCGTCCCGTAGCCGGTATCAGGGAGGCGTCAGCTCGACGGGCACCGAGCTGAGGCAGGGGCGCGCCACGCCGCGGGTCGGTGAGGACGCGGGGGCGATGATCAACCCAAAGCGCTTGTCGTCCTCCACGGTGCGGACGGGGGGACTGACCAGCGAGACGTCGCAGCCGATCGAGACCAGCCGGTACCCGGGCGCTTCGAACAGCGTGAACCAACCCGGCGCCACGGGGCCGCTGGGCTTGGCCGGCGTCTCGACATAGATGACGGCGTTGCCAGGGGACGAGCCGGCGTATTCGTCGGGCGGCAACATGGTCGAGCCCGCCGCGCGCGGCGCCAGCGCGAACCGTCCGTCGCCGTTGTTGTCAGCGTAGACCACGATCTCGCCAAAGGCGAAGCTGACGGCTATCTCGTGCGTCGTCGGATCGGGGAGGCGCCGGATGGCCGCGTCGGGGGGCGGCGTGAAGACGTCGACCGTGAAGTCCCGATCGCTTCTGTGAACGGTGATGCCGCCGGCCGGATGGGGGAGATCGTCGCGCAGCTGCAGCGGATCGACCCAGACGATCCCGACGCTGAGCCCGTCCAGCGACGCCACCTGAAAAAGTTCGGGCACGTACGGTTGGAACGACAGGAGCGGGCTTTCGTAGGTGGCGTTCGAGACCAGCGGATCGCCGCAGCCGGCGCCGCCGATCGTCGCCGCGACGGCAAGCGCGGCCAGCGAGGAGATCGCGATCCGGCCCTGGCGGCTCATGGGAGGAGAATCTATCGCGAGGTCAGCCCTCGGCCAGGCTACTTCTTTTTCGGGGCCACCTGTTTCGCGGCAACCGCCGCCTGCTTCCGAAGGTTGTCTTCGTTGGTTTTCGTCTGGACCTGATCGGCCCGCTTGCGCATCGACTTCGGAGATTTGTCGCCCATGGTCCGTTCACCATGCGCGCTCGGGTGACACAATGCAATTCGTTCTGGTCGTTGTGCGCCCACGAACGGGCGAATGCTGCCCGACCGTGGGCGGCGTTGCCGCTGTCTGGGCAGGCAACGCTATCGTGATCCGTATCCGGCTTGCAGGCCGGAGATGGCCGCCGTGTGGTTTGCCTTGTCGAAGGACCTTTCAGCACGCGGTTGCGTGCGCGTGGTCGTCATGACCGCCAGCGCTGCAAGATGCGATCCCGAGACTGCCGCCCCGGAACGTCGGCGGCC
>DATLVT010000120.1:0-4712 GCA_035577105.1 Polyangia bacterium | reverse complement strand
CACAGCGCGAAGAACGTTCCCATCGTGCTGCTGGGCATGGTGGGGGCGGGGATCCCCGCCGGTGGTCGGGTGATAGACACCGGCGAGCAGGTGTTCAACCGGTTGGGCTGCACCATCTTGAACCTGATGGGCGACCCCAGGCCCGGCTTTGGCGACGAGCCGACCTGCGGGCCGTTTCAGGGATTGCTCTAGCTCTAGCCGTCAGGCCTGGATCTCGGGCAGGGTCTTGGTGGCGATGGGGCCGGTGTCGTCGTGGCCAAAGCTTGGGTCGTTGATCCCGAAGGCGTGCAACACCGTCAGGTGAAGCTGCGCGATCTGCGTGTCGTCGCGGTTGCCGCGCCCGTCGACGCCGGTACCCGCGCCGGGGGCCGGCGTGTACTTGATGTGCTGGCCGGTCTTGAACTTGCCGCCCGCCTTGCCCGCCAGCACCACGGCCAGCGACCGGTGATCGTGCAGGTGCGCGTCGCCGAACTCGCTGGTCATCATCACGATCGAGTTGTCCAGGATGCTTCCGCCGCCCGGGTCCTGCGCCGCCTTCAGCTTGCCCAGCAGGTAGGCAAACCGTTCGTAATAGAAGAGGTTGATGGTCGCCTCTTGGTCCGGGGCGTTGCTGTGGGTGATCTGGTGGTGGCCCTGGGTCACGCCCGGCAGGAAGTTGAACGAGCGGAGGTCGTTGAACGAGTGCTCGTACATATAGGTGACCACGCGCGTGCTGTCGCACTGGAAGGCCAGCACGATGAGATCGGAGATCAGATCAAGCTGATCCTTGAAAACCAGGTTGGCGGTCGGGGTGTTGGGCGGTCCTGCGCCCGGCATGCACTGCGCCGCCGGCGGCGCGGTGGGCATGGTGATGAGTCGGTCGATGCGCATCTCCACCTCGCGCACCGAGGTGAAATATTCGTCCAGCTTGCTCTTGTCGGTCTTGCCCAGGCGCTGCTTCAGGGCATCGGTCCGGGCCATCACCACGTCGAGGATGCTCTTTTGATACAGCGGGCCGTTGTCGGTCGTCATCGGGCCGGGGGTGGGCATCCCGGTGGTTCCCATCCCGAACAGGCGCGTGAAGATGTCGCGCGGGTTGACCTGCTTGGTCAGCGGCGTGGTCGGTCCCGACCAGGAGATGTTGTTGTTGTACGCGCAGCTGAATCCGTCCTCGCAGTTGCCGGTGGTGCTGCCGGCCCGGCTGCCCACCGGCAGCGACGGAAACTTGGTCATGGGGCCGACGGTATTGGCGATGATCTGGTCGACCGAGACGCCGTTGCGAACGTTGGCGGTGTTCGTGGAAAACAGGATGGGGGTCTGGGTCAGCAGCGAACCGCAGGCGCGGGTATGGGAGCCGCCGAACATGGTGGTGATGCTGGCGGTCCAGTTGCCCAGGCCCGAGATCACGTTCATGTCCGCCTTGAACGGCTCCAGCGGCTTCAGCAGCGGCGACGTGGTCCAGTTGGGTCCGGTGTCCACCGGCGTCCAGCGCGGCATGAGGTATCCGTTGGGCGAATAGACGCACAGGTACCGCAGCGGCGGAGCGGCCGCCGCGCTGGCCCTGCGCGGCTCCATGGCCTCCAGGAACGGCAACCCCAGCGAAACCCCCAGGCCCTTCAGGCAGGCCCGTCGAGACAGTGCAAAGCGCTTCATGACTCTCATTCCTATTCCGCCCGCCGCTGGGTCATCGCGGGGCTGCTGGCCACCAGCTCGACCAGGGTGCTGACGTTGAAGTTGGCCTTGGCGAACTTGGCGCCGATGTCGCTGATCAGCGGTTGATCGACGTCGGTCATCCTGCGACCGGTGGCGTAGGTGAGAAACTGCTTGGTCATGCACGACGCAAACCGGGGGTCGGTGGCGATCAGCTGGGCCAGCTGGTCGGCGCCGTCGAACGACAGATCCTTGCCGGGCTCCGCGCTGGGGATCTTGCCGGTGGCGTCGATGGGCTGCTTGTTGTCCAGCTCGCGCCACTGGCCGATGCCGTCATAGTGTTCCAGGGCGAACCCGGCCGGGTCGATCAGCGCATGGCAGACGGCGCACGACGTGCCCGGCTTGGCATGCTCCTGCTGCAGGCGCTGCCGCCACGTTCCGGTGAAGTTGGGATCGGGGAGCAGCTGGGGAACGTTGTTGGGCGGCGAGGGCGGCGTGATGCACAGAAGTTTCTCCAGCACCCATTTCCCGCGCTTGGTCGGCGAGGTGCGATCGGGACGAGACGTCAGCACCAGCATGGCGCCCTGGCGCAGGACGCCGCCGCGTTTGGTGTCGGTCAAGTCGACGCGGCTGAATGAATCGGTGGGCAGCGAGGCGGCGCCCGGCAATCCGTAATGCTGCCCCAGGGCGCGGTTGACGAACGTGTACTTGGCCGTCAACAGGTCGCGCGCCGAGACCGCGCCCCCCAGCACCGGGGTCAAGAGCTGGCGCATCTCTTGATCCATGGCCGTGGCCAGGCTGGGCTGCCAGCCGGGGAACAGCGTGGCGTCGGGGGTGGCGAACGGCAGCGCCACGGTTTGCATCCACTGTTCGGCCATCACGTCGCGGAAGGTGCTGGCCCTGGCGTCGGCGAACAGGCGCTTGACCTGCTTGGACAGTTCGTCACTCTGGCTCAGCTTGCCCATCTGCGCGCTGTTCAGCAGCTCGTCGTCGGGCATGCTGCCCCAGGCGAAATAGGACAGGCGCGAGGCCAGCTCGAAATCGGTCAGGTGGCGGACCTCGCCCGGCTTGGGATCGATCTCGATGCGGTACAGAAAATCGGGCGCCGTCAGGATCCCGGACAACGCCGCCTGCAGTCCGACGTCCAGGGAATCGCCCTTGGACTTCACCAGCGTGACCAGTCCAGCGTACGGCTTGATCTCGTCGTCGGTGACGGGGCGACGGAAGGCGCGCCGGGCGAACGTGGACAGAATCTGATTCACGCAGGTCGCCTCGTTGGCGCCGCTGGGATCGCAGACCATGATGCGGCTGCGGACGGCCGAGCCGGTCGCCAGCGCCTTGGCGACCACCGACTGGCCCGCGGCCAGGTACTTCTCCACGCTGAGCGGGGAGACGGTGAGGACGTCGGCGTCGTTGTTGAACCCGTCGCCGAACTCGTCGTCGGGAAACTGAAAGTCGGTGGCCGGCTTGAGGTCCATCCCGATGAGATCGCGGATGGTATTGTTATACTCGCGAACGTTCAGCCGGTGCGCGGTCACCCGTCCGGGTTCAATGGCGCCGTTTCCGGAGGTGCCGCCCCCGCCGCCACCGTTGCCCCCGCCGCCGGGAGGCGGATTTGAGCCAGGGTTCCCACCGGTGATGTTGCCCGAGCAGCCCAGCAGTGCCATCAGGGGCCAGGCGGCGGCAAGCGTTCGCTTACGGGTCATCGCATCCTCCGGGACGTGAGAGCCGACGATTCGGCAAAAACGATGTCGTCTCCTGCACTAACAGCTATTTGTCGCGAGAACCTTCAAATAGCGATCACCATTTCTCTCACGCGCTGGCAGGGGCGTTGCTTTCGCTTGACGGAAAGTTTGCGTCACGGCATACACGTGGGCCACATCCGGCGGCTGGTCATGCGCCGGGGCTGCACCCGTAGCTCAATTGGATAGAGCATCGGCCTACGAAGCCGGGGGTCGCCTGTTCGAATCAGGCCGGGTGCACCGGGCGAGTCGCCGGAGCGGGATCCTCAAAACAAGTCCTTCCAGCGGCAAAGGGCAATGCCCTGGCGCTGGAGGGCGCCTCGGACCTTGGCGGAGGTGAGGGCGCGCAGCTCCTGCGGGCGGTCATAGCGGGGGCCATCGGGTTCGCTGCTGCTGGTCCCTGCCTCGGCGGGATGGCAGATCAGTTCATGGACGCCCGGGCCCAGCCGGCCGATGATCTCCAGGATGCGGACCTCGTCCAGCTGGCCGCTTTCCACGAATCCCCAGCTCTGGGGACCGTGGCGGAGGGCGCCCATCTTGCGTCGGGTCAGCCAAGACAGGCCGGCCAGCAGGCCCGCCTCCAGCCCGCGGCGGGGCTCGGTCAGCCAGGCGATGGTCGGCTGCTCGACGGCGCTGCGGATGCCCGGGATGCCCCGGCGGCGCGCGGCCGCTTCCATGGCCTGGCCGATCACCGGAACGAAGCCCAGGTGATGATGTGTGTCCAGGTGATCGGGGCGCAAACCGGCGTCGATGACCCGATCGATCTGGTTACCGATTTCGGTTTCGACGTGGGCCCGCTGGATCGAGCCTTTCATCCATAACTTGAACAAATCGCGGGGCCCGGCCGGCAGCCGCCCGTCGCCGTCGATCAGCGACGAAACCCGCTCGGGCGGCGAGGTTGGTCTTCCCCCCACCAGGGCCAGGTGAACGCCCACGCCCAGGTTGGGGGCCTCGGCCAGCAGCGCCTTGGCGCCGGCCAGATCCGCACAATTTCCCAGCACCGACGTGCTGGTCACGCAGCCGTCATGGTGGGCGCGAATGATGCCGCGCGATATCTCGGGCGTCATGCCGAAATCGTCGGCGTTGATCACCAAACGGATGGTTGCCTCGTTCACTGCGCAGGGTCCTCGTCCTCGGTCGGGAACATCCTTCTAACACTTTCGTGAAATTGACCCTCTATGTCTAAGGTGATATTTCAGACGAAGAAAATGCCGAAGCGCATCCTGATCGCCGACGACAGCGTGACGATCCAGAAGGCCTTCGCCATGACGTTCGCGGGCGAAGACGTCTCGATCGCCTCGGCCCGGTCGGCGGACGAAGGGTTGACGCTGGCGCGACAGG
>DATLVT010000119.1:0-4020 GCA_035577105.1 Polyangia bacterium | reverse complement strand
CGCCGCCGTCATCGCGGCGGCCACGGTCTGGGTGCTGCTGATCGTCTTGCAACGGGCGGTGCCGCGGCTGCTTCGTTCGCGCGAGTACAACCCGCTGCTGGTGGCCTTCGTGGCCCTGCTGCTGGCCAGCAGCATCGGCTGGGTGGGCCTGGTGCTGGCGCCCGCCGTCGCCGCTGCCATCCAGATCGCCATCGAAGCGGTCTTCCGCGCTCGACATGACGCCGCCGACACGCTGACCAGCACGGCCGACGTGCGGGCCCGCTATGAAGCCCTGGCGGCCTCCGCCCTGGCGAACCCGCGCACCTCGCGAAGGACGCTGGGCCTGCTGGCCAACCTGGGCCAGCTGCTGGCCGACGCCCAGCGCTTGCAGATAAAGCTCAAGGCGATCGAGCGCCGGCGCGGCCGCGATCGTCGCGCCGGGTTCGAAGACCACCGCGCCGCCTGACGGCGGTCAGTCGTCGGACGACTTGTCGCGATCGGGATCGTTCTGCGCGGTCTGATCGTAGGCGCGCAGTTTTTCCCACAGGCTCTTGCGCGAGATGCCCAGCATCTCGGCGGCGCGCACCCGCTTGCCGCCGGCGGCGCTCAGCACCTTCAGCAGGTGGGCCTTTTCAAACTCCCGCACCGCTTCGCCCAGCGGCACGATGGCCTCGGTCGCCGCCGCCGCGGTCGACGACGATGACGACGACGACTTGGGCCGACCCGTGGGGGCCGCCTCGGCGATGGCGGCGGGAAGGTGATCCAGCGTGATCTCGCCGCCGCCGGCCAGAACCACGGCGTGCTCGATGGCGTGGGCCAGCTCGCGCACGTTGCCGGGGTACGAATAGGCGGCCAGCGCCGCATAGGCGTCACCCGATATCGTGGGGTGGTGGGAACCGCCGTTCCCGTCCGCGCGCGCGAAGCCGTCCAGGAAGAACTGGATCAGGATGGGCAGGTCGCCGTCACGATCACGCAGGGCCGGCAACGTCACGTCCAGCACGTTGACCCGATAAAAAAGATCCTCGCGGAACAGGCCTGCGGCGATTCGCTCGCGCAGGTTTCGGTGCGTCGCCGAGATCAACCGCACGTCGACCTTGATCGGCGTGTTGGTCCCCAGCGGCTCGACGGCGCCTTCTTGCAGGACGCGCAGCAGCTTGGCCTGCGCGGGCAGGGGCAGCTCGGCGATCTCGTCCAGGAACAGCGTTCCTCCGTCGGCGGCCTTGAACCGTCCGTCGCGGCGCTTCACCGCGCCGGTGAAGGCGCCGCGCTCGAACCCGAACAGCTCGGCCTCGATCAGGGTGTCGGGGAACCCGGCGCAGTTGACGGCGACGAACGGCTTGTTGGCGCGCGAGCCGCGATCGTGCAGCAGCCTGGCCACCAGCTCCTTGCCGGTGCCGCTCTCGCCGTTGATCAAGGTCGAGGCCTCGCTTTGCGCGATCATCTCGATGCGGGTCTGAATCTTCAGCATCTGCGGCGATTGTCCGACCAGCCGGTTGGCGGGGGGGCGCTGGGCCAGCGCCTGGCGCGCCTCGATCAGCTCGCGCCGCATGGCCCGGGTGGCCTGGATGCGCGTCACCTGGTGCAAGAGCTCGTCCGGATCGAACGGCTTGGTCAGGTAATCGGCGGCACCTTCCTTCAGCGCCGCCACCGCTTCGCCCACGTCGGCAAAGGCGGTCATCAGCATGAAATCCGACAGCGGCGAGGTGGTCCTGGCCCGCCGGAACAGCTCCAGTCCGTCGACGCCCGGCAGCCGCACGTCGCTGATCACCAGGTCGAAGCCCCCCTCGTCCACCAGGGCGCGGGCCGCCAGACCGTCGTCGCCGGCCTCGGTCACGTCGTGCCCGGCATCGCGCAGGATGTCCGAGATGGTCCCTCTCAGCTCGACCTCGTCGTCTATGACAAGAATTTTCATGAGGCTTTTCTTGATGCTGGCACGTTTACCACGTTCCCAAACGGGGCGCTGCCGCAGTTACGACGTCGTAACAGATCCCAAACCGGTAACCCCCCGAGGCGCCGTGAAAGGGGGGATTCCGCAGAAGCATCCGGCCGTTCTGTCTGGCACGGGCCTTGAAGTGTGTTGGGGGAAATCACCGACATCGCGCACTGGCTGCCTGTCTTGTCGGAATAGGCCAATGGAAAGGAAAGCGAGATGAAAAGCATCGGGAAGCTCCAAACTGATTCCATCTTGGAAATGCTGGGTCTGGCGAAGAAAACATCAATGCCGGTCTCGATCTTCCAATCGCTTGGGTACCTGGGTCTGGGCCTGGCCGCTGGGCTGGGGCTTGGTCTCATGCTGGCGCCGACGGCGGGGCGCGACCTTCGCGATGATCTGGGCCGTCGCATCAAACGCAGCGCCGGGCGCGCGATGACTCGCGCGAACGACCTGCTTGAATCAACCCAAATGGCAGGAGCGTAAATCATGTTGTGGACAATTGCTGTTCTGTTGTTGATCCTTTGGGCGCTGGGAATGGTCACGTCCTATACCCTGGGCGGATTCATTCACCTGCTGCTGATCCTGGCCGTCATCGCGGTGGCCATTCGCCTGATCCAGGGCCGACGAATACTGGAGTGATGTCTGCTCCATTGCTGAGTACCAAGGGGAGGAGGAGCCATTCTCCTCCCTTTGCCGATCGGTTTCCGGCGGGGAGCTTCGGAATACAGGTTTCAAGCTCCGCGCCGGAGATCATGGTCGTCGACGATGATCCTCAGGTGCGCGAGGCGCTCAGCGACTTCCTCGGCGACGAAGGTTTTCGTGTTCGCGACGCTGTGAACGGGGCCGATGCTCTGGAGCAGCTGGCAAGGCTGCGAACCTTGCGCGACTTGCCGGCGCTGCTCATCCTGGATCTGGCGATGCCCGTCATGGACGGATATCAACTGCTGGAGCAAATCCAGGAGGATCCCCAGCTCTTGCCCATTCCGATCGTGGTCCTCAGCGCGACCATCGATCGCGAAGGGCTGCCCGAGCACATCACGCCGTTGCGCAAGCCGATCGACAGCCACGTTCTGGTCGCCACCATCCGCGGCATCCTGGGCGGTCGCTACCCTTCGTGACGTCGCGCTTGATGCCGGGATGGTTCTTCCACGCGGACGGGGCGCGGTGACCGTTCGGCGACGAACGTCGCGAGCCGCCGGTACCAGATCAACTTTTCGTCGAATCCGGGAAAGCTGGCGTTGAGGCCGCTCGGGTTGGGCACCACGAAGACGGCGGCGTCGGCGATCTGCTCTGGTTTGACGCCCGGGCCGCCGCTCTTCACATATCCAAAAAAATCCTGGTAGAGGCTGAGACCGACGAAGGCGACCACCGCCGGGCGCAGTCGGCGAATCTTGGCGGTCAGCAGGCGGGCGCCGCGCGCTCGTTCGTCGCGGGTCAGCTCGGCGGCGGTGCGGGTGGTGCGCGCCACCAGATTGGTCAGCGCGATTCCGTGTTCCCCCAGGCGCTGATCCTCATCGGGCGACAGCAGGGTGGGGACCAGACCGGCGGCGTGGATGAGGCGCCAGAACGGATTGCCGCGGCCGGCGAAGTGATGACCGACGGCGCCCGAGCGCAGGCCGGGGTTGATCCCCACCAGCAGCAGCCGGGGGCGCGGGCAGATCACGTCGCGAAGCCGGGGCACCGCCCACTCATAGCGCCCGCCGCCTCGACTGCCAAATAAGTGCCACGCTTTGGCACGTTCGTGTTAAGAGGGCACGATTTTGGAATTTCATGCCACCCGGGAACGTCACGCGCGCCCGTCCGCTGGGGCGCATCGGTCTTGTGGTCGGCCTGCTGCTGGTGGTGAACGTCGTCGGCGCGGCGACCGTGGCCGGGCAGACCAACGCCGGCGCAGTGCCGGGCACCGCGGCCGCGCCTGGCGCGACTTCCCCGACGATGAACCCGGGGCCGGCGCCCGAGACCCTGGTGCCGCCCACGCTGACCGTGCACCCGGAGGCGGTCTTCCCGGCCCAGGCCCTGCGCCAGCGCCTGGAAGGTAACGTCGGACTGCAGCTGGACGTCGACGCCGCCGGTCGCGTGCTGGGCGTGCGCGTCGTGTCGCCGGCAGG
>DATLVT010000118.1:0-2547 GCA_035577105.1 Polyangia bacterium | reverse complement strand
GTGGTGTACCGCCTGTTCCTCGACTTCTTAAAAGGATCGACGAGCAGTCGGTACACCACTTGTGTCCTTCCGTTCTTCCCCGGCCGAAGGCTCGGGGTCCGGACTGACGGACGGTCCAGGGGCACCGTGAACGTAGTCATTGCGGCGGCGGGAGGTGTGGGGTTCCCTCCCGCGCGCAGTTCGCAGGCGCGCAGTACGTCCTCGCTCCAAGAAAAACCATAAGGCGCGCGCCGTTCGGTGTTTGAGCACGGGAGGGAACCCCACACCTGCCGCCCCTCGACGGAGCGAATGGGGCCCCACCTCACGTACCACCACCCATCGCTGTCTCTACAACCTCCCCGGTGCGGCCCCCCGCCCGACCGATCACTCCAGCGTGTACTCGAACACGTAAGAGTGTTTGCCGTCCGCGACGTCGATGGTCATGGCGCCCGCCAGCCCCTTCAGCGCCGCCGTCCCCGAATCCGGAACCACGGTAACCGACAGCGACGCGTTGCCGCGGTTCATGGTGCCGCTGTGCTGCAGGACAAAGCTACCCACCCGGCCCTGCAACCTTCCGAAGATGCGTTCGATGGCCACATAGCCGGCAGAGCCTTTGACCGGGGTCATGGCGCTGAGCATTTCCACGCTGCCGGAACCCTCCAGATCGCCTTGAAAGCGCTTGGTGATGGCGATCCGAGTGAGGATCACGCCCTCGCCACTGTCGTAAGGCGGCTGGGAATTCATCGTGACTTCAAAGGTTCCGGTGGCGCGCATGATTGACCTCTTGGTTTTCCCGATTTGGTTTCTAGATTCAGACCATGTCCAGAACAATCAGTGAATCGGAAAAACGACGCAGACTAAAGGATCTCATCGCGGACTTTGACACCGCCATGCTGGTGACGCGAACGCCCGACGGCATCTTGCGGTCTCGCCCGCTGGCGATCGCCCGCAGCCAGGGAGACAGCGCGCTTTACTTCTCGACAGCGATTGACTCGACCAAGGTCAACGAGATCAGCTGCGACCCACACGTCAACCTCACCATGCAGGACCGACGGCGTTTTGTCTCGCTGAGCGGCATCGCCCACGTCGAGATCGACCGCGAACTGGTCAAGAGCTTGTGGCTGGAATCATGGCGGATCTGGTTTCCCCAGGGATGGAAGGATCCGTCGCTGGCCATCCTGGTGGTTGAGCCGACAGAGGCGACCTACTGGGACCTGACCGGCCAGGAGGGCCTCCGTTATCTCTTCGAGAGCGCCAAGGCCTACGTCACCGGAACACGCCCAGACTCTGACGACGACCAGCTGCACATGGCCCACGTCAAGCTGTCGCCCTCGGCGCACTTTCCCATCGCCGCCGCGCGACGATACTGACAGCAGCCAAACACGAAAGCCGCCGGACGCCATTCAGTGCGCCGGCGGCTTTTGGTACTGGCGAGGCGTCGCTATTCGTCCAGATCCTCGTCGTCGTCGGCGGACGAGTCGATCTTGCGCGCGGTGTCGCTCTTGATCTGGCCAACTTTCTCGCGCACGGCGCCTTTGATCCGCTCCACCGTCCCCTCGGCCTGCGTCTCCTTGTTGCCGGTGAGCGAGCCGGCCGCCTCCTTGGCGCGACCCTTGAGATTCTCCACCTTGCCCCTGACCTGATCTTTGTTCATCGGCGTCTCCTTGGCGTTGTTGGACAGTTCCGAAATTGGCCATGTAATCGCGCCAGTCAAGCACCTCACCGCTGCTGTTCAACCTGTTACCGGCCTGTAACAGCGGTCCAGCGTGGTTACCGAGAACCGCATCCGCGATCACGGTTTTTCAAGTGGCCACCGCGTTTCTGTGAGCAGTTCAGATGGCATGCAGCTTGAATCGAGAAGCAGCATGCGTATCGTCACCAGCGACCTCGAAGTTGGATCAGACCGGGACATCACGGATTTGCCGCGCGAACGCAAGGTCCAGGCGGCCAAGCCGGCCTCAATTCCGGTCGGCCGATTCATGGACGGGCCGGCCGTCAGGGTCCCCTCGCACATGACGGTGAAAGGGGCGCGTCAGATCGCCGCCCTCAAGCGCGTGAACCACCTGCTGGCCAGCGAAGGCTCGCGCGTGGTGGGCCTGCTCAGCAGCGACGATCTGTCGCTGGCGCCCGAAACCGATCCGGTCTGGAAGTGGATGCGCCAGTCGTTGAAAGGCGTGTCCCCCGACATGGATGCGTGCGAGGCCTTGGAGATGATGGACCGTGGCCGCACGTCATTCCTGCTGGTCAGCGCCGGCGTGCTGGTGCTGGGCATCGTGACGGAAGCGCGCCTGCGCTCGGCCTTGTTTGGCCATCGGGGCGCACCCTCGAAGGCTGCCTAGCCCCCGCCACAATCGCAAGAATCGAGCGCCGCACAAGCGAAAAGAGGTTGCACCGGCAGGTTGCCGGACACACCTTGCCACGGGCTCGCAGCCTGCGGGCGGATCTTTCAAAGCGCTAGGCGCAAAGGGGCTGACATGGGCACCGCAACCAATAAGGACGGTTCTTTTCTGACGGATGTCAAAGAGTTGCGTCGCCGCGCGCGACAGCACATCGAGAATGGTGCGGTCA
>DATLVT010000117.1:0-5815 GCA_035577105.1 Polyangia bacterium | reverse complement strand
GGCAGGGCAGCGATCCCCTGGGAGGTGACGAACAGCTCGCCGCGGGGCAGGGCGCGCGGCACCGAATAGCGGGCGACGGAGCGGTCGTCGCGGGTGACGTTCGGTGTTTCGGTGGGCCGAAAGACGAACGGTTGCGACGTCACGCAACCCGAGGCGACAAGGATCAGGATCGCAAAGGCGGATCGGCGCATTGGGGGTCAGGATCGGCGTTTGGCCCTCGATTCTTTAGCAGCGCGCAAAGCCCTGGGTTTCTTGATAGGCTGGTGGCATGGCCGGGGCGGTGGACAACCGCGAAATCACGCAGACAAACGAATCGGTTTCCGATCGGCCGACGCCGCTGCGCAGAAGCGAGAAATCGTGCCTGGTGGTCCTGGCCGGTTCCAGCTTCGGCGAGATGTACCAGGTCTCCGCGGGGAGGACGGTCATCGGCCGCGGAGAACAGGCCGGCGTCCGCATCATGGATGACGGCATCTCGCGCGAGCACGCCGCCATCGAGAGCGACGGCAACCGCGCGGTGCTTGTCGACCTCAAGTCGACCAACGGCACCTACTGCAATGGCATCCGGGTGACACGCCACGAGCTCTCCGACGGCGACAAGGTGGCCATCGGCGCCAACACCATCCTGAAGTTCACCTACCAGGACGAGCTGGATGCCCACTTTCAAAAGCAGCTCTACGAATCGGCGCTGCGCGACGGCCTGACCAACAGCTTCAATCGCCGCTATTTCCTGGACCGACTGAACGGCGAGATGAAGTTCGCCAAGCGTCACCAGGCGTCGCTGGCGCTGCTGTTTCTGGATCTCGACCACTTCAAGAAGATCAACGACAACTATGGTCACCCCGCGGGCGATCGGGTGCTGGCGGAGATCTCGGGGCAGATCTCCCGCATGCTGCGCACCGAGGACGTGTTCGCGCGCTATGGCGGCGAGGAGTTCGCCGTGGTCTGTCGGGGCATCGACCAGATCGGGGCCGAGGCGCTGGCCAACCGCATCCTGATCGCGGTGCGCGACATGCGCATCGAACACGCCGGGCGAACCATCCTGGTGACGGTGAGCATCGGGGTGGCAGTGGACGGCACCTTGCCCGACGTTCAGGCGCTGATCGCGGCCGCCGATGCGGCGATGTATGAAGCCAAGCGGCAAGGGCGCGATCGCATCGCCTGCCACAAGGCCCTTTCTGCATCGCGCTGACGCCGTCGATTTTCAGAATCTTGCGTCCAGGGGCATGGGCGCGCTGTAATGAGTGAATCGATGGCCGCCCCAGTGAGGCTTCGCGTCGGCCAGGACATTCGCCTGTCGGTCCAGGACGCGCTGACGTACGGCGAGTTGCAAGGATCGATTCTCCAGCTCGGGAAAAAACAGCTGATGCTGGCCTTCCCCAGCTACCGCGATCTGCCGGGCGTGCTGGCCGGCGCCAGCGCGGTGCTCAGCTTCTGGGACGACTTTGGGTTGCACCAGGCCAAGACCCACCTGGTGGCGGTGACGACCAAGCCCTATCCGGGCGCGATCATCGAACGTCCGCGCAACTTCGTGACCCGGCAGAAGCGAGGCTATTTCCGGCTGGCCACCAGCCTGGCCATCACGTTTGCGCCGCTGACGCCGGTGGTGGCTCCCGCTGCCGCGCTGGCTTCACCGACGCCGGACGCGCAGACTTTACGCACCGTGACCGAAGACATCAGCGCCGGGGGCGTTCGCTTTCGAACCAGCCACGCGCTGGCCGTGGGGGCGGTGCTGCGCCTGGGCATCGATTTCCCGCGCGGCGAGCACACGCTGAAGAATGACCTGGTCGCGCTGGACGGACGCGTGGTGCGGGTGACGTCGGTCAAGGTCGAGGACGAGACACAGCTGACGGTGAGCTGCCAGTTTCAGAACGTGCGCGAGACCGATCGCGATCGGCTGGTGAAACTGTTACTGGATCTCCAGCGCCGCGCTCGCTGAGGCGCTCGCGGCGAAGGCAGCCGCGAATCGCGCAACGGATACCGACCCCTGCTATGGTGAATGAATCGATGAGACTGTCAGGCTTGTGGAAAGGGACCATCGCTTGTCTGCTCGGTGTGGCGCTTTCCTCGATGGGTTGCCGCGGCTCCGCTTCGCTGCAGCCGGCATCCCCGCCGGCCAGCCATGCCGAGTCTGCGCCGCCGTCCGGCGCCGCGCCGCCACCTGGGACAGCGCCGCCGCCGGCGCCGGCCCCCCCTGGGCCGCCCGTCTCGGAGAGCGAGGCGTTGAAGCCGCGAAATGATCTGCCGCCCGAGGCCCGAGCCCTGGTGGTGGTCGACGGCAAGGAGCGCTGGGTCGACGCGCGCGCCATCGAATCGGCCGGCTATACGCTGATCGATCTGCGCGACGACTGGACGCCGTTCATCTTCGCCGAGCAGAAGACCCCCGAAGGGCAGCCGCTGCCCAACCGCTATCGACGGATCTTCATCGGCCTGGCCAACGACCAGCTGGACAACGACGGCGAGCCGCTGCCCCCCGGCGAGAAGAACTACCTCGAGCTGTACGGGATCTTTCCGTCGCTGTCCGTGTTGCGCGCGCGGTTTCTGGGCGACGCCGAGAGCGCTTGCCACGATCCGCAGAGCGCCGAGGTGCTGGACGCCGTCGAGACGGTCACCTACGTCGCGCCCAAGGACCTCAAGCGCGAGGAGCACCGGCTGGCCCGTATTCATCAAGATCTGGAGACGGCGCGCCGCAAGGCCCACTTGGCCACGTTTGACGATCTGGCTGCCCGCCACCCCGAGCTGGCCCCCAAGGTCAAGCTGCTGGCCAAGCGGGCCGCCGAGAAGCCGGCCATGGCCGCGGTGGAGAAGCGCCTGGCCTGTGAAGGTCTGCTGACGCCGAAGAGCAAGCACGCGGTCGGGATCTACGACGACCCCATGCGCCTGGCGGTGCGCCGCTTTCAGCAGAAGAACATGATCTACGAGGCCAACTATCTGCGGCGGCAGACCGTGGACGCGCTGGCGCGGCCGCCTCTCGACAACGACTATGACGCCCTGGTGCGCGCCCTGCGCGAGCGGGTGATCTCGGCGGCGGGGATCCTCGAGGACGGCTCGGCTGCCTCGCAGAAGACCGGCGTTCGCAACCTGGCCGACGAGTACACGCAGGTGGCCAAGGAACAGCTGGGGCTGATCGACGCCGCCAGCGCGCTGGCCTTCTTCCAGCGCCACGACGGCGACCAGTTGCGCACCTTGCGCGCGGCGGTGAAGCTGCCGGCGCGGCCGGACTATTACAGCGACGCCATGGACCTCTCGATCGTCGTCGATCGCGGCGACATCTGGTACGACCTGCCGTTCGACGAAAAGGGAAATTACAAGCCGCAGGCGCGCAAGAAATACCCCAGCCTGACGCTGTACGTGACCTATCAGGGCAAGAAGATGGCGCTGGCCCGCTGGCGCACCACCATCGGAGGCTGGCGCGCCGAGCAGGCCTCGGACGGTTACGAATATTTTCGCTACAAGATGTCGGACGTCGGCCCGCGCGTGATCCGGCAGATCGCCTCGGGGCCGGTCTGGATCCCGCCGGCGTCGACGCCCATCCGGACGTTGATCAAGGGCAAGACCGTCAACAAGCGCTGGATGAAGGTGGTCAACTATGAAGAGTTTGGCCCTGGATTCCTGTCGGCGTACGGCCTGATCGCCGGCTATTTCGTGGTCCCCGGCCAGAACGGGCACAATGACTTTGACAACGGCGTGCGGGCCCACGGGTCGGCGGACTATCTGTCCATCTACAGCGCCAACGGGTATTCGCACGGCTGCCACCGGCTGCCCAACCACATCGCCATCCGGCTGTACTCGTTCATCTTGAAGCACCGGCACATGAACGTCGGCGGCGACCAGGCGATGAACTTCTCGCGCCAGTTCCTTTCGGGAGAGACGGTGTTCGAGATCCGCGTTCCGTCGCGCGGCTACGCCTTTTATCTCGATCCCCCGTTGCCGGTGAACGTGCTGGAAGGGGAGATCAAAGGTCTGCAGAAGAAGCCGATGCTGGGGTACGTCCCCAAGCCCTGGGTGAAATACCCGGGCCCACCGCCGCCGGCGCCGGACAGCCCCGAAGCCAAGGCAGGCGGGGGCGGGGAGAACTGACATGGACCTCACGACAGTCATGCTCGGGGGGATGGCGCGACGATGCCGGCGCGCCGCCGGGATCTCGTGTCTTTTGCTGGGCGCGTGCGCGTTGACCGCGGGCGGTTGCGGCGCCTCGCGGGCGGCTGACGGTCCGCAGTCGGCCACGGTCCCGCCGGGCGACGCGCGCGGCGGACAACCGGCCGTGCCGACGGCGGGTGCGACGGCGCCGCCAGCGGCGCCGTCCGATACGGTCCGCATCATTTTCACGGTCATACCGTCAACGGCGACCGCCAAGGTGCTGTGGGGCAAGAAGCTCCTCGGCGTGGTGGCCCCCCGCAAGCCGCTGGTGATGGTGCGGCCGCGCGACAGCGGGCCTTTAGATGTCGTCGTTCGTGCCGATGGTTTTCTTCCGGTGCAGACGCGCGTGTACACCTTCGCCGACAGCAAGCTGGGCGTGAAGCTGACCACGCTGGACGACAAGAAGACCTTGCTTGGTTATCGCGAGCCACCGCCGCCCGAGGTGCCGCCGCCTGGCGCGCCGGCGGCGCCGGGTGCGCCTGTCAACGAACCGGGAGCGGTGCCGGACGCGGGGGCTGCGCCGTGATCCATCCCGTGATCCATTCCATGAACGCGGCGCCGGCGTCTAGACGCGCGTCCGGCGATGGGCTATCAAAGTGATCGCTTCCCGATGAAGAAAGCGCGGGTCACGGTTCTCTTCGACGTGGACGGTGAACCGTCAGCGCAACAGGACTTCAAGAAGCAGCTCGAATCCGGAGACGAGGCGGAGTTCGACGTGGCCCGGGCGCTGATCGCGCGTGGCCATCAGGTTCGCCTGCTGGGGTTTCGCGACAGCCTGGATCAGCTGTCGGCCGGCCTGCGCGCCGAGCCGTGCGACGTCGTCTTCAATCTGGCCGAGCGGTTTCGGGGCGAATCGGCGCTGGACTACACGGTGGCGGCCATCCTGGAGATGCTGGGCATTCCATACACGGGCGCCTCGTCGGAAGGGCTGATGCTGGCGCGCGACAAGGCCCTGACCAAGAAGGTCCTCGCCTATCAGGGGATCCGCATCCCGCACTTCATGGTGTGCCCGCACGGCGCCGAGGCCCAGCGCCCCAGCGACCTGCGTTTTCCCCTGATCGTCAAGCCGCTGGACGAGGATGCCTCGGTGGGGATCTCGCAGGCCTCCGTGGTGCGCGACGACAACGCCCTGAAGGAACGGGTCACGTTCATCCACGATCGCTTTCACACCGACGCCATCGTCGAGGAGTTCATCGCCGGACGCGAGCTGTACATCGGCGTCATCGGCAACGACCCGCCCGTTCCCTTGCCGCCCATCGAGATGGTGTTCGGCAACGAGCCCAACGTCGAGAGTCGCATCGCCACGTTCAAGGCGAAGTGGAGCGTCAAGTACCGGGAGAGCCGGGGCATCCAGAACATGATCGCCCGCGATCTGTCCAAGGACGTGCGGGGCCGGCTGGCCGAGGTGGCGCTGCGCACCTATCAAGCGGCCGGCCTGCGCGACTATGGCCGCATCGACATTCGCCTGGCCCACGATGACGAGATCTATGTCGTCGAGGCCAACCCGAATCCCTACCTGGCCGACGGTGAGGATCTGGCCTGGGCCGCCGAAGAAGGCGGCCACGCCTATCCCGAGTTCATCGAGAAGATCGCCGAGTGGGCGATGACCCGCGCCAAGGCCGCCAAGCCCACTTAGTTTCGGGCGACGGGCGCGGCCAGGACCGCGGCTTCGAAGAAG
>DATLVT010000116.1:0-2013 GCA_035577105.1 Polyangia bacterium | reverse complement strand
CAAGGGCGACCTCCTCGGCATCCCTGCCACGATCCGGCAGGTCCGCTGGGATGCCATCGATGTGTATCGCGTGAACGACGACGGCAAGATCAGCGAGGAGTGGGCGGCGGACGACATGGCGGCCTTCGCCAGCCAGCTCGGCGCCATCAAGCTTCCCTGGAGCCCGACTTTGCCCGCCTAGACCAGCAGTCCGTCCAGTGGTGCTTTGCCGGCGGTGCCGAAGGTGGTGACCGGAACACCCAGAGCATTGAGCATGGTCACGAACAGGTTCCCTTGCGGCGCCTTCGGGAACGCGATGTGCTGGCCGGTCTTCAGCTTGCCGCCGGCGGTACCCAGCAGCAGGATGCCTTTGTTGTCCTGGTCATGGGAGATGCCGTTCATAATCTCGCTCGACATGAAGACCAGGCTGTTGTCCAGCATGGTGGACCCGCCTTCGTCGATGGCGTCCAGCTTCTGGCAGAAATAGGCCAGCTGCGAGACGTGCCAGGCGTCGATCTTCGGCAAGGCGCTGGCGTCCTGGGCATGGGCCAGGCCGTGATGATCACCGCTGATGTTCAACCAGGGAAAGCTGGTGGCGCAGGACCCACCGCCGTTCCCGAGCATGAAGGAGATCGACCGGGTCGCATCACACTGCAGGGCCATCACCATCAGGTCGCAGCTGATCTTCGTCTGCGTCGGCCAGTCCAGACCCGTGTTGGCCGGTCTGGTCATTCCCATCGACGAGCACGATTGCGTCGTCGTGGATTGAATCCGCGTCTCGACGGAGCGCACGCCCGTGAGGTATTCGTCCAGCTTGCCGCGATCGGTGGCGCCCAGTCGGCCCTGCAGGGATCGGGCCTCGTCGATGACGTGGTCAAGCACGCTGCTGGCGATGGCACGGCGGCGCAGGCCATCCGCCGCCGACGCGGTGGGGTCCGCTCCCATGAAGATCTGATCGAACACCACCCCCGGCTGAATCTGCGGCTGCATCGGCTGGGTGGCGTTGGCCCACGAGATACAGCCGTTATAGATGGCCGGGTTTCCGATGTCGGAGTACATCCGGTTGGTGATCCCGATCTGGATGCCGGTCTCGATGCGGGTGGTCTTCGCCGGCAGCGCCTGCGCGAACGCCTGGTCGACGGAGATACCCACCTTCACGGCGGGCTTGGTCCCCATCACGGCGGTCAACATCCCCGAGACACCCACCCCGTGCGAGCCCTGGACAACCGAGGCGTCGTTGTTCTGAATGCCCTGGAACACCAGAAGCTTCTTCTGCAGGCTGGCCAGGGACATCAGCGGCGCGCTCAAGGTGTAATTGGAGCCGGTCGTCGCCGGGTACCATGTCTTGCCGAAGTAGCCATTGGGGGTGTGCCAGGCGACCAACCGAACAGGCTTGCCGGCGGCCTGCGCTCTGTTGCCGCCAGAGAATGTCTCCAGCCACGGCAAGCCGACAGTGGCGGCGGCGCTGGCCAGGAATCCTCGGCGCGACGGCCCCCGGCGCGCGAACTGTTTTCGCTGGGAGGCCAGCGCCTTCTGGTCAAAGGTCAGCGCTGGCGCGTGCGGATCATTCGGATCATTCGGATCGATCATGCTGCGACGGCCGCTCATGGTTTTCCTCCGGTGGTGGCCGGCTCGCCCCGGCGCATGCGGAACGGATCGCTCGCCACCACATTCATCAAGAGATCGCGTACACCCAACTTCGCACCACCGGGCGCCTTGGCCACGTCACTGACATATCCGCCGTCGCCGTCGCCGATCGCTCGGCCCAGGCTGTAGGCCAGCAGGTTCTTCGCCAGGCATGTCGCGAACCGGGGATCCTTGGCCAGCGCCGCTTCCAGATCGGCGCGGCCGTTGATCTTGGTGCCGTCCAGCAGCATGCCGCTGGCATCGATCGGCAGGCCATGATCGGTGTCGCGCCACGCCCCGACGGCGTCATAGTTCTCCAGCGCCAGCCCGATGGGATCCATCTGGCTGTGGCAAGCGACGCAGGCGGGATTGTTCCGGTGATTGGCCAGGAAGGTACGGGCGTCGGTG
>DATLVT010000115.1:0-7337 GCA_035577105.1 Polyangia bacterium | reverse complement strand
GCCGGCCTCCGGATCGGCCTCGCCGTCGGTCGTCGGCCCCACTGCCGCATCGGTGTCATCGGCGTCGTCCGCGGCGCCGAGATCCAGCGGACGATCCGGCGCGCTGCCATCGCCGCCGTTGCCGGGCCGCCCGGTGGGCGCCCGCGACCCTGCGCACGACGCCGTCACCAGCGCCAGCGCCAGGACGGGGATCGCCGCCCCCCGAGCGAACCACGAGGGGAAAGGCCAACGGTGCCGAGCGGCGGAGCGGCTCATCTGATGGGTCTCCGGGTGGCGTCATCGCGACCACGCCACGTCGATACCTGAATGCTCGGTAGACCGGCGCGGATCCTGAGGCCTCCTCCAAGAAAATCGCGCGCGGAAGCGGCGCGCGGTCGCAGGAATCCCTACCTGGTGCACCGCCTGATCAGGGCTGCGTCCGCGCCGGCCGGCTGTGTTCGCGATCGCGGATGAGCTGCACTTCCTCGGAGATGTTCAGGACCGCCAGCTGGCTGGCCCGCAGCAGGTTGAAGCAGGCGGTGACCAGCCCGCCGGCGCCCACGAACCCGACAAGCAGCGCCAGACCCACCAGCAGCCGGAACGCCAACCCGAACGACGACGACGCCAGCGCGGCGCCCAGGATCGAGATCAAGCTGGCGCTGGCGAACGAGCCCAGCGCGACGTAGGCCGCCCGCAACGCCACCAGCAGCATGACCGCCTGCCGCTCCCCCCGGCTGAGCTGCTTGAGGATCAGCTCGGCGGACGCCTGCGACTTGACGTCCCCGTCCAGCCGCGCCGCCAGCGCGCGGACCCGCTCTGCCGCGCGCAAGAACCGATTGCTGGTGCTGAGCGCCAGCACTGATGCCGCGTTGGTCAACACCGCCGGCGCCCCTATCAACGACAGCAGCGCAAACGGATTGTCGTGCAGCGTACCGACGTCGACGTGCATCAGCCCCGTCTATCACAGCATCCGCCGCGATCGAAGACGGCCGCGGCCCGGAATCGCGCGATTGACCTCCTCTGCCGGTGGCACTAGATTCGTCGCGACCAATGATGCGTCTTCCGCGGATGTGGATGGTCGCCGTTGTTGCCTGGGCCGCTTTCGCGGGCATTGGCTGCAAGGCGAAGACCGGAGCCGGTGGGGGCGCGTCGGCCGAACCGCCGGGCGGTGGAACGTCGGGCGGCGCCACGAAGGTCAAGATCGTCTCCAGCCTGCCGCGCACTGGCAGCGCCAACGCCCAGACCACCACCATCGTCAACGGCATCCGCCTGGCCCTGGACGAGGCCAGCTACAAGGTCGGCGACTTCACCATCGAGTTCGAGGACTGGGACGACGCCTCGGCCAAGAAGGGCGACTGGGATCCCGAGGTCGAGGCGGCCAACGCCGATCGCGCCGCCAACGACAAGGACATCCTGTTCTATCTGGGCACGTACAACTCGGGCGCCGCCAAGATCTCCATGCCTGTGCTGAACAAGGCGGGCGTGGTCATGATCTCGCCCGGCAACACGTACCCGGGCCTGACCAAACCCGGCACCGGCGAGCCCAACGAACCGGCCGTCTACCGACCCAGCGGCCGCGTCACCTATTACCGCGTGGTCCCCGCCGACGACATCCAGGGCAAGGTCGGCGCCCAGTTCGCCAAGCAACGCGGATTGAAGAGCGTCTACGTCCTTTATGACGGTGGCCTGTACGGCCAGGGGATCGCCAACGTCTTCGCCAACACCGCCGAGGACATCGGCCTCAAGGTGCTGTCCCCGGGCGCCGAGAAGATCGACCCCAAGGCGCAGGAGTACCGATCGCTGATGACCAAGATCAAGGCGCTGAAGCCGGACCTGGTCTATTTCGGCGGCACCACGCAGGCCAACGCCGGCCAGGTGGCCAAGGACATGGTGGCGGTCGGTCTGACCGCCAAGCTGATGGTCCCCGACGGCTGCTTTGAAAACGCCTTCATCGAGGCGGCCGGGGCGCAGAACGTGAACGGCCGCGCCTTCATCACCTTCGGCGGGCTGCCCCCCGAGGAGCTGAAAGGCAAGGGCGCCGAGTTCGTGAAGAACTATCGCGCCAAGTTCCACGGCGAACCGGAAGGGTACGCCGTCTACGGCTATGTCGCGGGGAAGGTCGCGCTGGAGGCGCTGGCCAAGGCCGGCAAGAAGGATCGCGACGCGGTTCGCGAGGCGATGGTCGGCATGGGGCAGACCGACGGCGCGCTGGGCACGTGGAAATTCGACGCCAACGGCGACACGTCGCTGACCGCCATGAGCGTCAACACCGTCAAGGACGGCAAGTTCGCATTCGTCGCCTTGATGGGCGGCGGTAACCCACCGGCAAACGAACCGGGCAAAGACCCGCCGAAGTAGCAGGAGACACCCGCTCTTGTGGTGACGCTCCTTCAGCAACTCCTCATCGGTTTGACCAATGGCATGGTCTTCGCGCTCGTCGCGCTGGGCTACACCATGGTCTATGGCATCCTGGAGCTGATCAATTTCGCGCACGGCGATCTGTTCATGCTGGCGTCGTTCCTGGCGCTGACGCTGATCGGCGCCTTCGGGCTGGAGACCGCCGGCCCGGCGGGGCTGGTGCTGGGCCTGCTGGCCATCGTGGTGCTGTCCGGGCTGTTCGCCGCCGGGTTGAACTGGACCATCGATCGCCTGGTGTACCGCCCGCTGCGCAACGCGCCCAAGCTGGCGCCGCTGGTGTCGGCCATCGGCGTCTCCTTCATCCTGCAGAACCTGGGACTGTTCTGGGGCGGGCTGCCCATGGCGGTGTTCGGTGGCGGCAATTCGGCGGCGGCGCCCAAATCGTTTCCCAATCTGGTCTCCGGCGAGAACCTCCTGGGAGCGGGCGCCGCCCTGCGCATCACCGCCAAGGATCTGATGGTGGTGATCTCGTCGCTGGTGGTGATGGTGGCGCTGTACGCCTTCGTTCGCTTCACCCGGCTGGGCAAGGCCATGCGCGCCACCGCGCAGAACCCGCTGGCGGCCCGCCTGATGGGCATCGACGTCGATCGGGTCATCGGCGCCACGTTCCTGGTGGGCGGCGGGCTGGCGGGATTCGCCGCGGTCATCTACGGGCTGTACATCAACACCATCAACTTTCAGATCGGCTATCAGAACGGCCTTTACGCCTTCACGGCGGCCGTGCTGGGCGGCATCGGCAACATCCCGGGCGCGGTGCTGGGCGGGCTGGTGATCGGTTTCGTGCGGGCGTCGTCGGATCAGTTCATCGGCGCGCAGTGGCAACCGGCGGTGCTGTTCGGGATGCTGATCCTGATCCTGGTGTTTCGCCCGCAGGGCTTGCTGGGCACCAACGTGCGGGAGAAGGTCTAGACCGCGATGCCGGACGCGCCACAGTCGCTGCGCTGGTTGCGTTCGCTGCGCCGCCGACCGGAGCTGCTGATCGTCGTCGCCCTGTTTCTGTATCCGCTGCTGCCGGTGCTGGACTGGATCGCGGGCGGCGTCTTCGGCCTGGATCTGCAGATCGGCGGCAACCTCCTCAACGTGATGATCTTCGCCATTCTCGCCCTGGCCCTGAACCTCCAGGTCGGTTACGCGGGTCTGCTGCAGCTGGGGATCGCCGCCTTCTTCGCCATCGGCGCGTACACGACCGGCGTCTTCACCGTCGAGAAGTACCCTTTTCAGCTGGGGTTCTGGGGGGCGCTGGCCCTGGCCCCGGTGATGGCGGGCCTGGCCGGGCTGGTGCTGGGCGCCCCCACCATCCGCCTGCGCGGCGACTATCTGGCCATCGTCACGCTGGGCTTCGGCGAGGTGGTGCGGGTGGTGATCCTGAACATGGAGAACATCACCGACGGGCCGCGCGGGTTGAACCCCATCCCGCCGCCCTGGCTGCCTGACTGGCTGGCCGGGGCGATCGGCGGGGGCGACAGCCGGCGGGTGGGCTTTTTCGTGATGTACTACCTGGCCCTGCTGGTGCTGGTGGCGCTGGTGGTGCTGTTCCGGAACCTGGAGCGTTCGGCGCTGGGGCGATCGTTCGCGGCCCTGCGCGAGGACGAGCTGGTCGCCGCCTGCATGGGCATCAACCCGGCGCGCATCAAGATGATCGCCTTCTCCACGGGCGCCGCCGTGGCCGGCCTGGCCGGCGCCCTGTACGCCACCAAGCTGTCCACCACCGCCGAACCCAACACCTACGACTTCACGTATTCGATCATGGTCCTGTGCTGCGTGATCATCGGCGGCCTGGGCAGCCTGCGCGGCGTGCTGCTGGGGGCATTCGTGCTGCTGTCGTTCGACAACATCGTCTCGCCGCTGATCACCAAGCTGATCCAGCGCGCCGTCGGTTTCGGCTCGACGAACGTGCTGCTGCAATTCTCCAACTGGCGCTGGCTGATCTTCGGCACGGCGCTGGTCCTGATGATGCGCTTTCGCCCCGAGGGTCTGTGGCCGTCGTCGCGGGTCAAGGCCGAGCTGCACCACGAGGAGACCTGACGCGTGTCCGTTGCGCCGGTGCCGTCATCTCCGTCTGCTTCGCATCCCTCTTCCCCGCCCTTGCTGAAGGTCGACCGGCTGACGCTGCGCTTTCGCGGGCTGGTGGCGGTCAGCGACGTCAGCCTGGCCGTGCAGCCCGGCGAGATCTTCGCGGTGATCGGTCCCAACGGCGCCGGCAAGACGTCGCTGTTCAACGCCATCACCGGGATCTATCAGCCGACGTCGGGCACCGTCGCCTTCGACGGCCGCGATCTGCGCAGCCCGTTGCAGCGGTCGCAGGTGCTGCGCTGGATCCTGGTGGGGCTGTTGACGGGCGTCGCCCTGTTCTTTCTGGCCGCCGACGTCAACGTCATGTGGGCCGCCGTCATCAAACAAAATTATCGGTCGCCGCAGCAGGCGTTTCAGGGCCGCCAGGCGATCAGCGATTTCTGGCACTACCTGGCCGCGCACCCGCGCATCGAACAGCGCTCCGGGCGATTCTTCGTGACCACGTTTGACGGCCGGACGCCCTACGGCTCGTCGCGCTCGGAGGCAGAGGCGCGGCAGCGTCAGCGCGCGGTCCTGAAGATGGCCAAGGTGGATCCCGGCCGCGCCGAGATCGTCCATGAAGGCGGAGGCGACGAGCTGATCCTGCGTTACGACGGCGAGGTCCTGGATCGGGCCGCCACGCGCGATCAGCTCGACGCGCGCCTGGCGGCGGCGCGTGATGCCGACGACGCCGCGGCGGGGGCCCGGCGCCGGCGCGGTTTGGCTTTTCTGCTGGGATTTCTCCTGGGGACCGCCGGCTCCTACGCGGTCTGGCGGCAGACCCGGCGTACGCCGTCGTCGGTGGCGGCGCGCGGGATCGCCCGAACGTTCCAGAACATCCGCCTGTTTCAGGACATGACCGTCGAGGAGAACGTCCTGGTCGGCATGCGGCACCTGGTGGCGCCGCCGTCGGGGCGCTGGCGGCGCAGGCTGGTGGATCACGCGGTGCCGATCGGGCTGGCGGTCGATCTGGTTTTGCTGGTCGGCGCCTTTCGCTGGAGTGTTGGCGGGCCGGCGCTGTGGACGGCGCTGCTGTTCCTGCTGATCGGCGGGCTGGGCGCCTATCTCATCCGGGTCGGCCGGCTGGGCGCCTTCAGCCGGCGCAGCCTGGCGGCAGAGGGCGCGGCCCGCGCCGAGGCGCACACCCTGCTGGCCCTGGTCGGCCTGGACGACAAGAAGAACGCCTCCGCCAAGAACCTGGCCTATGGCGATCAACGGCGCCTGGAGATCGCCCGCGGCCTGGCCACGCGGGCCCGCCTGCTGCTGCTGGACGAACCGGCCGCCGGCATGAACCCGTCCGAGACCGTCGACCTGATGAAGCTGATCCGGTCCATCCGCGATCGCGGCGTCACCATCCTGCTGATCGAGCACCACATGCGCGTGGTCATGGGGATCAGCGATCGCATCGCCGTCCTTGAATACGGGCAAAAGATCGCCGAGGGCACGCCCGAGCAGATCCGGGCCGACCCGCGCGTGATCGAGGCGTATCTGGGCAAGGAAGAAACCGCGACGTGAGCGGCCCCCTGCTGACCGTCGACGATTTGCACGCCGGATATGGCGCCATCGAGGTGCTGAAGGGCATCGCCCTGCGCGTCGAGCCGGGCGAGATCGTCACGCTGATCGGGGCCAACGGCGCCGGCAAGACCACCACGCTGATGACCATCTGCGGCTTCGTGCCGGCCCGTCAGGGCGACATCACCTTCGACGGAAAAAGCCTGCGCGGCCAGCCGGCGCACGAGATCGTCAAGCGCGGCCTCATCCAGTCACCGGAGGGGCGCAAGATCTTCCCGCGCCTCACCGTGGAAGAAAATCTGGAGATGGGCGCCTTCACGCGCCGCGATCGCGACGGCATCGCCAAGGACAAGGAGCGGCTGTTCCAGCTGTTTCCCATCCTGGCCGAACGCCGCGCCCAGGCGGGCGGCACGCTGTCCGGCGGCGAGCAGCAGATGCTGGCCGTCAGCCGCGCCATGATGGCCCGCCCGCGCCTGCTGCTGCTGGACGAGCCGTCGCTGGGGCTGGCCCCGCTCATCGTGGCGCGCATCTTCGAGGTGATCAAACAGCTGAACCAGGAAGGCGTGACCATCCTCCTCGTCGAGCAGAACGCCCGCATGGCCCTCAAGCTGGCCCACCGCGGTTACGTCATGGAGACGGGCCAGATCATCCTGCACGACAACGCCCAGGCCTTGCTGCAAAACCCCAGCATCCAGGCCGCGTATCTGGGGGAGTGAGCGCGCGCCCCGCGCCCTGACGTGCAAGGGCGACGGCTTGTGTCCCATCGGCGCGTCCGCATTCTTGCAAGAAACTCAATCGGCGGCGCGACAAAGACGCACCACGGCTCGTCTCCCAGTGGAAATAGAACATCCGAGGGAGGGAGCGGTGGATGCACGGGGCAACTCGTCGAGACGGGCTTCTGGAAGGGTTTCGCGCTGGAAACGTCACGGCACTTGAGGAGGTCTACCAGGTCCACGTGGGATCCATCACGCGACATCTGGCACGACTGCTGGGACAGAGCGGGTTGGCATCCGGTGAATTGACGGCGCAATTGCCGGATCTGGTGCAGGAGGTCTTCCTGAAAGCGTTCTCCTCGGCGGCCCGCGCCGGTTTTGATGGCGCCCGCGAATTCACACCATATCTCTTTGGTATCGCCCGCAATGTCTTCGTCGACTACCTGAGAAGTCGGCGACGATTTGTGCTACGCGACCCCCAGCTGATCGCAACCGGCCTGGACACCGCAGAAGCGCAGGCATTCTTCGAACGCGCCTTCGATCCCTTCTCTGACCCGCAAACCATCGAGCTCGCTCGACGCTATGTGGCTGGCCTGTCGCCCAGCCTGTTTCGCGTTTACCGGGCCCTGTACATCGAAGGGCGATCCCAGCAAGATGCCGCCG
>DATLVT010000114.1:0-6865 GCA_035577105.1 Polyangia bacterium | reverse complement strand
CAAGCGAAGGTCGAAGGCCTTCGAGGCACATGGCAGGACCTCACCGCGTCGGTCAACGTCATGGCGGCCAACCTCACCGACCAGGTCCGCAACATCGCGCTCGTGACGACGGCCGTCGCCAACGGCGACCTGTCCCAGAAGATCACCGTGGACGCGCGCGGCGAGGTCGCGGAGCTCAAGCAGACGGTCAACGCGATGGTGGACCAGCTGCGCTCGTTCTCCGTCGAGGTGACCCGCGTCGCACGCGAGGTCGGCACCGAGGGCAAGCTGGGCGGCCAGTCCGACGTCAAGGGCGTCTCCGGCACCTGGAAGGACCTCACCGACAGCGTCAATTTGCTGGCCGGCAACCTGACCACGCAGGTGCGCAACATCGCGCTGGTCACCACCGCGGTCGCCAACGGCGACCTGTCCCAGAAGATCACCGTCGACGCGCGCGGGGAAATCCTGGAGGTGAAGAACACCGTCAACACGATGGTCGATCAGCTGCGCGGCTTTGCCGCCGAGGTCACCCGCGTCGCAAAGGAGGTGGGGACCGAAGGCAAGCTGGGCGGGCAGGCCGAGGTGCGCGGCGCCTCCGGCACCTGGAAGGACCTCACCGACAACGTCAACCTGATGGCGTCCAACCTGACCAACCAGGTGCGCGGCATCAGCAAGGTGGTCACCGCGGTGGCCAACGGCGATCTGTCGCAGAAGTTCTCGCTGGCGGCCAAGGGCGAGATCGCGGCGCTGGCCGACACCATAAACGGCATGACCGACACCCTGCGCGTCTTCGCCGAGCAGGTGGTGACCGTGGCCCGCGAGGTCGGCATCGAGGGCAAGCTGGGCGGTCAGGCCAAGGTCCCCGGCGTGGCTGGTACCTGGCGCGACCTGACCGAGAACGTGAACATGCTGGCCGGCAACCTGACCAACCAGGTGCGCAACATCGCCGTCGTCACCACCGCCGTCGCCAACGGCGACCTGTCGCAGAAGATCACCGTCGACGCGCGCGGCGAAATTTTGGAGCTGAAGAACACCGTCAACACCATGGTCGAGCAGCTGCGCGGCTTCGCCGCCGAGGTCACCCGCGTCGCCCGCGAGGTCGGCACCGAGGGCAAGCTGGGCGTGCAGGCCGACATCAAGGGCGTCTCCGGCACCTGGAAGGATCTCACCGACAACGTGAACCTGCTGGCCGGCAACCTGACGTCGCAGGTCCGCAACATCGCCCTGGTCACCACGGCGGTGGCCAACGGTGACCTGTCAAAGAAGATCACCGTCGACGCGCGCGGGGAGATCCTGGAGCTGAAGAACACCATCAACGCCATGGTCGAACAGCTGCGCACGTTCGCCGCCGAGGTCACCCGCGTCGCCCGCGAGGTCGGCACCGAAGGCAAGCTGGGCGGCCAGGCCCAGGTCCCCGGCGTGGCCGGCACCTGGATGGATCTGACCGACAACGTGAACTTCATGGCGTCGAACCTGACCAACCAGGTGCGCGGCATCGTCAAGGTCGTCACCGCCGTCGCCAACGGCGACCTGACGCAGAAGTTCGTCATCGAAGCCAAGGGCGAGATCGCCGCGCTGACCGACACCATCAACGGGATGACCACCACGCTACGCACCTTCGCCGAGCAGGTGACGACGGTGGCGCGCGAGGTCGGCACCGAAGGCAAGCTGGGCGGCCAGGCCAAGGTCCCCGGCGCCGCCGGCACCTGGCGCGATCTGACCGACAACGTGAACATGCTGGCCGGCAACCTGACCAACCAGGTGCGCAACATCGCCGCCGTCACCACGGCGGTGGCCACCGGCGACCTGTCGCAGAAGATCACCGTCGACGCCAAGGGCGAGATCCTGGAGCTGAAGAACACCATCAACGCCATGGTCGAGCAGCTGCGCACGTTCGCCCGCGAGGTGACGCGCGTGGCGCGCGAGGTCGGCACCGAAGGCAAGCTGGGCGGTCAGGCCAAGGTCCCCGGCGTGGCCGGCACCTGGCAGGATCTCACGGACAACGTCAACCAGATGGCGTCGAACCTGACCGGCCAGGTTCGCGGCATCGTCAAGGTCGTCACCGCCGTGGCCGAGGGCGATCTGTCACAGAAGCTGGTGGTGGAGGCCAAGGGCGAGATCGCCGCGCTGGCCGACACCATCAACGGGATGACCACCACGCTGCGGGTGTTCGCCGACCAGGTCACCACCGTGGCGCGCGAGGTTGGCATCGAAGGCAAGCTGGGCGGTCAGGCGCGCGTCCCCGGCGCCTCGGGCACCTGGCGCGATCTGACCGACAGCGTGAACGTGCTGGCGGGCAACCTGACGTCGCAGGTGCGAAACATCGCCAAGGTCACCACGGCGGTGGCCAACGGCGATCTCTCCCAGCAGATCACCGTCGACGCCAAGGGCGAGATCCTGGAATTGAAAGACACCATCAACGCCATGGTGGAGAAGCTGCGCACGTTCGCCGCCGAGGTCACGCGGGTCGCCCGCGAGGTCGGCACCGAGGGCAAGCTGGGCGGTCAGGCCGACGTGCCCGGCGTGGCCGGCACGTGGAAGGACCTCACCGAAAACGTCAATCTGATGGCGTCCAACTTGACGGACCAGGTTCGCGGCATCATCAAAGTGGTCACCGCCGTGGCCAACGGCGATCTCACCAAGAAGCTGATCGTGGAAGCCAAGGGCGAGATCGCCGCGCTGGCCGACACCATCAACAACATGACCGATACGTTGCGCACCTTCGCCGAACAGGTCACCACGGTGGCCCGCGAGGTGGGCATCGAAGGACAGCTGGGCGGTCAGGCCAAGGTTCCGGGCGCGGCCGGCACCTGGCGCGATCTGACCGACAACGTGAACCAGCTGGCCGGCAATCTGACCACGCAGGTGCGCGCCATCTCCGACGTCGCCACCGCCGTGACCAAGGGCGATCTGACCCGCACCATCGACGTCGAGGCGCAGGGCGAGGTGCTGTCGCTGAAGGACACGATCAACCAGATGATCGCGAACCTGAAGGACACCACGCTGACCAACAAGGAACAGGACTGGCTGAAGACCAACCTGGCCAAGTTCTCGCAAATGATGCAGGGGCAGCGCAGCCTGGAGTCGCTGGCGCGCTTGATCATGTCCGAGCTGACGCCGCTGGTCTCCAGCCAGCACGGCACGTTCTTCACCATGGAGAACGACAAGCCGGAGCGGCCGGTCCTGCGCCTGCTGTCCAGCTATGCCCTCTTGCACCGCAAGAACCTGTCGAACCGGGTGGGCATGGGTGACGGGCTGGTCGGCCAGTGCGCGCTGGAGAAGAAGACCATCCTGGTGGAGGACGTCCCCGACGAATACGTGCAGATCGGCTCGTCCGTGGGGGCGGCCCGACCGCGCAACATCCTGGTCCTGCCGGTCCTGTTCGAAGGGCAGATCAAGGGGGTCATCGAGCTGGCGTCGTTCCAGCGCTTCAGCCCCATCCACATCACCTTCCTGGAGCAGTTCGCCCTCAGCCTGGGCGTGGTGTTCAACATGATCGCCGCCAGCATGCGCACCGAAGAGCTGCTGGAAGAGCTGAAGGGCTCGAACGTCGAGCTGGAAGAGCGCACCAACGAGCTGGAGGAAAAGGCGTCGTTGCTGGAGGACAAGAACCGGGAGATTGCCCGGGCCAGCGCCTCGCTGGAGGAGAAGGCCCGCCAGCTGGCCCTGGTCTCCAAGTACAAGTCCGAGTTCCTGGCCAACATGTCCCACGAGCTGCGCACGCCGCTGAACAGCTTGCTGATCCTGGCCAAGCTGCTGGCCGACAACCAGGACACCAACCTGACCGCCAAGCAGGTCGAGTACGCCAAGACCATCCATTCGGCGGGCAACGATCTGCTGTCGCTGATCAATCAGATCCTCGATCTGTCCAAGATCGAGGCCGGCAAGCTGCAGGTCGACCCGCGCCGCGTCGGCCTGTCCGAGCTGCGCGATTACGTGGAGAGCACCTTCCGCCAGATCGGCGACCAGAAGGATCTGGAGTTCAACCTGCAACTGTCACCGGAGGCGCCGCGCGAGATCACCACCGACGTGCAGCGCCTGCAGCAGATCCTGAAGAATCTGCTGTCGAACGCCTTCAAGTTCACCGAGCGCGGCCTCGTCGAGCTGAGCATCTTCCCGGTGCGGGAGACCCACGTGCTGAAGAGCGAGGAGCTGAAGAACGCGGCGTCGGTGATGGCCTTCTCCGTTCACGACACCGGGATCGGCATCCCCGACGACAAGCAGCAGATCATCTTCGAGGCCTTCCAGCAGGCCGACGCCTCGACCAGCCGCATGTACGGCGGCACGGGGCTGGGCCTGACCATCAGCCGCGAGCTGGCCCACCTGCTGGGTGGGGAGATCGCCGTCGAGAGCCAGAGCGGCCAGGGCAGCACGTTCACGCTGTACATCCCGGCCAGCTCACCCAACCTGCCCGCATCCATGGCCGAGCGAGGGTCCGACGTGGAGGACTGGAACGGCGCCGACGAGACCGCGCTGGTCGAGACCCCCATTCCCGAGCAGACCGCCGAGGAGCTGCATGGCCGGCGGGTGCTGCTGATCGACGACGACGTTCGCAACCTGTTCGCCATCACCAGCGTCCTCGAGCGCTGCCAGATGCAGGTGGTGTGCGCCAGCACGGCCCAGGAAGGCATCTCCGCGCTGACCGCCGATCCCGACATCGACATCGTCCTCATGGACATCATGCTGCCGGGCATGGACGGCTATCAGGCCACGCAGAAGATCCGATCGATCCCCAGCTTCCGCCGTCTTCCCATCATAGCGCTGACCGCCAAGGCGATGCCCGGCGATCGAGAGAAGTGCCTGGACGCCGGTTGTACGGCGTTCGTGGCCAAGCCCGTCGATCTGAACCGGCTGATTTTCACAATGAAGCAGACCCTCGGGTCCCAGAGGTCCACCCATGAGCAGCAACAAGATTCCGCCCGACACTGACGAGGTCCGGATCCTCGTGGTCGATGACCACCACGAGAACATCCTGGCCCTGGAAGGAACGCTGGAGCGAGCCGGTTATCACATCGAGACGGCGACCTCCGGCGCCGAGGCGCTGCGCAAGATCCTGCGCTACGACTTTGCCGTCATCCTGCTGGACGTGGTCATGCCGATCATGGACGGGTTCGAGACGGCGCGGATCATTCGCAGCCGGGCCGCCTCGCGCCACGTCCCCATCATCTTCCTGACCGCGCAGGGAACCGACCTGGCGGCGGTCTACAAGGGCTACTCGGTCGGCGCCGTCGACTACCTGGTCAAGCCGCTGGATCCCGACATCGTGCGGGCCAAGGTGGCGGTGTTCGCCGATCTGTTTCGCAAGGCGCGCCAGATCCACCGCCAGGAGGAGGAGCTGCTCGCCTCCGAGCGGCGGCGCAGCGAGGAGGCCCTGCGGGACAGCGAGGCCCTGTTCGAGGCGACCTTCGACCAGGCCGCCATCGGCATTGCTCACGCCACGCTGGACGGACGCTGGGTGCGCACCAACCGCCGGCTGGGCGAGATCCTGGCCACGCCGCGCCATCGGCTCAGCGGTACGCCCATCGCCGACGTCGTTCATTCCGCCAGCCGCATGGACCTGCGTGAGGGGCTGAGCGGCCTGGCCGTCGGCGCGGAGAAATCCTTCAGCCGCGAATGTCGCCTTCTGCGCAGCGGTGGCTCGGACGTCTGGGCAGAGATGACCGTATCGACGCTGTGCGATCAGTCCGGCACGCCCAAGACCCTGATCGTGGTGGTGGAAGACGTCAGCGAGAGGAAATGCGCCGAGGTGCGCCAGGTGGTCCTGGCCGCGGCCAGCGAGACCCTGCTAAGCTCCCTGGATCCGGCGGCGACGCTGGACGCGGTCACGCGCCTGGCCGTGGCCGGTTTCGCGCACTGGTGCGCGCTGCTCATTCACGAGAACGGCAAGGTGTCGGTCGCGCACTGCGACGGCGATCAGGAGGCCGAGCTGCGCAGCATTTGCGAGACCTTCCTGCCCGCCAGGGAGGGCGGCGACGCGGGCGGCGGCGGCGACCAGGCCGCCGACCTCGACGCCATCGGCGGCAAGCGCCCCGCGCTGGTCATGTGTGATTCGTCGGAGGCCCTGGCGGCCAGCGGTCTCGACGAGAAGACGCGCGCCTTGCTGGCCGGCATGGCCTGCCGTTCAGCGCTGGTTGTTCCCATCACCTTCCGGCAGCGCCGCATCGGCCTGCTGGTCCTGGGAGCTGACTCGAACCGGCGGCAGTTCACGGCCGCCGATCTGGCCACCGCCGAGGACCTCGCCCACCGCATCGCCTTCGCCGTCGACAACGCCCGTCTTTACCGGGAGGCCCAGGAGGCCATCGGGGCCCGGGACGAGTTCCTGTCCATCGCCTCGCACGAGCTGCGAACGCCGCTGACGCCGCTTCAGATCCAGATCGAGCTCTTGCTGCGGCAGAGTCGCGGCGATCTGGTGGCCCAGCCCGAGAAGCTGGCAAAAATTGTCGATCGCTCGCAGCGCCAGGTGCGCCGGCTGGAGATCTTGATCGACAACCTGCTGGACGTGTCGCGCGCCTCCGCTGGCCGCCTGCAGCTGGAATTCGAGACGGTAGAACTGGTCGAGGTGGTGCGCGAGGTGGCAGGACGGTTCTCCGACGAACTGGCCGCGGCAGGCAGCGCCCTGACCATCGAGACCGCGCCCTCCGTTGTGGGAAAATGGGATCGCCTGCGCATGGAGCAGGTCGTCACCAACCTGGTCGGCAACGCCATCAAGTACGGCGGAGGCCGCCCCATCGAGGTCAGGCTGGAAGGCACCTCCGATCAGGCGCGCCTGCTGGTGCGCGACCACGGCATCGGCATCGAACCGACAAAGATCGGACGGCTGTTCGAGCGCTTCGAGCGGGCGGTGCCATCGCGCTCATACGGAGGGTTGGGATTGGGGCTTTATATC
>DATLVT010000113.1:0-3065 GCA_035577105.1 Polyangia bacterium | reverse complement strand
GGGCGGTCCCGCCGATTGCTCTCCAGGTGCATGGCGCAGGCGAGGACGCCTTTACCCGTTCCACTCTCGCCGCGAAAAAGCACGGACACGTCGGCCTGGGAGGCGCGGCTGACGGTTTCAAGGACAGAGCGCATGGCGGCGGCGGCCGACCCGAGATCGGTATCAGGCGCCTCGGCCTGCAGGCGCTCCTGCAGATCGGACATGCGCACCGAAAGCAGCCGCTGGACGTCGGCCTTTTCCAGCAGGTGCCGGATCTGGGCCGGCGTGAACGGTTTGGGAAGATAGTCCCAGGCGCCGCGGCGGATGGCATCGACCGCGGTCTCCAGCGTGGCGTAGGCGGTGACGACGATGATGACGACGTTGGGATTTTCCGCCAGCAGCTGCGGGATGAGATCCAGGCCGTTCTGGGACCCGATGCGCAGATCAAGAAACACGATGTCGAACACGGTGCGTCCGATGGCCTCCAGGGCGGCGGGGGCCGTGGCGGCCTCGGTGACCTCGGCGTCCATCGATTCCAGGCAGACTTTCAGTGTCTGACGAATGTTCTTTTCGTCGTCGACGACCAGGACCGAGTGGTGAGGCATCGTTTGATCTTCACCGATCGCGGCGCAACGTCAATGCGCGCCGCCGAAAGATCTGCCCCGCCGCCAGGTCACTTTGCCGCCGCGGCGGCGGAAGGAATCGCCGGCGGTGCCGGCCGCGCCGGTTTCCCGAACTGCTGGTCCAGGGCCAGATTCACCGCCAGCACATTGACCCGGGGTTCGCCGAAGACGCCCAGGTCGCGCCCCTGGATCCGGCTCTCGATCACCTCGCGAATGCGCTCGGGCGCCACCTGGCGGGCGTGGGCGATGCGCGGCACCTGCCACAGCGCCGCCGGCGGCGACAGATCCGGATCAAGGCCGCTGGCTGACGCCGTGATCAGCTCGCCCGGCATCGGCAGCGGCGCGTCGGGGTTCTCCTTTTGCAGCCGGGCGATGTCGGCGACGGCGCGGTCGCGCAGCTTCTTCGACGTGGGGCCCAGGTTCGATCCCGACGACGCGGTGGCGTCGTAACCATTGCCGGCCGCCGAGGGCCGCCCCTGCAGATAGGGCGGCGTGGCGAAGATCTGCCCGATCAGCTCGGACCCGACGACGACGCCTTTCTCGTCGCGCACCAGGCTGCCGTTGGCCCGGCCCGGGAACAGCACCTGGGCGACGCCGGTCATGGCCAGCGGGTAGACGAGGCCGGTCAGTATCAAGGTCACCAGGGTGACACGAAGGGCGATGACGATTTCTTTACGCATGTGATTTCCTCCAATGTTGGCTTGGCCGCGTCGGAACGCAGGCGACTTTGCCGCCGGAGTTCCATCGCGGGAGGTCTGGAACCCTCCCAGGGTTCCAGATCAAACGACCCTCAGCGCTTGCAATGCCAGGTCGACGATCTTGATGCCCACGAACGGCGCGACGATGCCGCCGAACCCATAGATCAGCAGTGAACGCCGCAGGATGGCGGCCGCCCCCAGCGGGCGGTACTTCACCCCACGCAGCGCCAGGGGGATGAGCAAGATGATGATGATGGCGTTGAAGATCACCGCCGACAGGATGGCGCTCTCCGGCGAGGCCAGGCGCATGACGTTGAGAGGGGCGATCTCCGGGAAGGCGCCCATGAACAGCGCCGGCAAGATGGCAAAGTACTTGGCCACGTCGTTGGCGATGGAGAACGTGGTCAGCGTTCCGCGGGTCATCAGCAGCTGCTTGCCGACCTCGACCACCTCCAGCAGCTTGGTCGGGTTCGAATCGAGGTCAACCATGTTGCCGGCCTCCTTGGCCGCCTGCGTGCCGCTGTTCATGGCCACGCCGACGTCCGCCTGGGCCAGCGCCGGCGCGTCGTTGGTGCCGTCGCCGGTCATCGCCACCAGCTTGCCCTTGGCCTGCTCTTCCTTGATGAGGCGCATCTTGGCCTCGGGCGTGGCCTCGGCCAGGAAGTCGTCGACGCCGGCCTCCTTGGCGATGGCGGCGGCCGTGCGCGGGTTGTCGCCGGTGATCATGACGGTGCGGATCCCCATGGCGCGAAAGCGGGCAAAGCGCTCGGCGATGCCGGTCTTGACGATGTCCTTGAGGTGGATGATGCCCAGCAGCCGCGCCCCGTCGGACACCGCCAGGGGCGTACCGCCGCTGTCGCCGATGCGGCCGGCGATCTGGCGCAGCTCGGCCGCGACGACGCCGCCGCGTTCGGTGACGTGGCTGGCGACGGCATCGACGGCCCCTTTGCGGATCGACCGTTCGGGCAGGTCCAGTCCGCTCATGCGCGTCTGCGCCGTGAAGGGAACGAACACCCCACCTTTTGCCTCGCGCACCGGCACGCGCAGCTTCTCGGTGACCAGCGCCACGATCGATCGCCCTTCGGGCGTCTCGTCGGCCAGGCTGGCCAGCTGCGCCGCCTCGGCCAGCTCTTCGATGCGCACGCCGGGCAACGGGATGAACTCCGTGGCCATGCGGTTGCCGTGGGTGATGGTGCCGGTCTTGTCCAGGAGCAACGTGTCGACGTCACCTGACGCCTCGACGGCGCGGCCGCTCATGGCGATCACGTTCTTTTGCAGCAGACGATCCATGCCGGCGATGCCGATGGCCGACAGCAGGCCGCCGATGGTGGTCGGGATCAAACAGACCAGCAGGGCGACGATGACCGTCGCCGACAGCCCGATGCTGGAATATTTCGCCAGCGGCACCAGCGTCACGCAGGCGAACAGAAAGACCAGGGTCAGGCCGACCAGCAGGATGTGCAAGGCGATCTCGTTGGGCGTCTTCTGGCGCGAGGCGCCTTCCACCAGGCCAATCATGCGGTCCAGAAACGATTCACCCGGGTCGACGGCGATCCGCACCACGATTCGATCGGACAGCACCTTGGTGCCGCCGGTCACCGCCGATCGATCGCCGCCGCTTTCGCGTATGACTGGCGCGGATTCGCCGGTGATGGCCGATTCGTCGACGGAGGCGATGCCTTCGATGATCTCGCCGTCGCCGGGAATCAACTGGCCGGCCTCGACGACGACGCGGTCGCCCTTGCGCAGCGACGACGAGGGAACC
>DATLVT010000112.1:0-2744 GCA_035577105.1 Polyangia bacterium | reverse complement strand
GCCTGGGCGACAACACCCAGCCTGTGCCGCAGCCGTTGGACAGCGAGCTGGCCGCGCTGATGGAGGATGGAAAGCTGCCCGACATCATGGGGGGAGGCGTTGGTTCCGTTCAGCCGCCGCCGCGCTTCTGTGGTGGCGGTGGCCCCGGGACGGGCGGTGGGTTTCAGCCGCCTCCCGGCGGCGGCGACGGTGGGATGGGCAGCACGGGCGGCGTCACCGGCGGCGGCAAGGGTGAGCCGATGGGACTGGTGGGCGGGGGCAGCGCCGGCTTCGGCGGGGGAATCATGCCGGCTCCTTCTTTGCCAGCCGACGGCGGCATGGCGGTCGAAGTGGCCACCGGCACCGGCGGCGCCGGACCGGTGATGCCGCCGCCACCCTTCGATGGCGGCATGGGCGGCTTCCCCGGCACCGGCGGCTTCACCACCGACGCCGGACCTGACTTCCGCGGCGGCACCGGCGGCGTCCCCTTCGACGGGGGCGGCACCGGCGGGCAGGGCGGATCCGATCCTTCCTGCGCCAGCGTCCCCATCGGGTTCTGGATGTTCGACGACTGCAACACCTTCCGCACCGAGCTCTCCGACTCGACGTTCTCCGGACACCCGGCCTTCCGCAGCGTCGATCTCACCTGCGGCCCCGACCAGAAGCAGGGGCAGGCGGCGCAGTTCGCGGCCAAGGAAGACGTGGTCTATGTGCCCGACCAGCCGGATTTTTCGCTGGCCGACGGCGTGACCGTGGCGGCCTGGATCAGGCCAGACAAGCTGGGCGGCGTCCGCACGCTGTTCCGCAAGCGCGACGATGGCACCAGCGCCTTTGCCCTGGTCCTCAGCGACAGCAACCTCCAGTTCGTGATTCGCCTGAGCAACGGCGTGTTCGCGTCGGTGTCGGCGCCCGGGATCAAGGTCGGCAAGTGGACCCACGTGGCCGGCACCTACGACGGCAAGGTGGCCCGCGTGTTCGTCAACGGCAAGGACAGCGCCCGCATCAAGATCACCGGCAAGCTGTCCCGGGGCGCCGGCCCGCTGCTGATGGGCAATGACATCTCGGGACGTCGGTTCCAGGGCGCCGTTGACGAGGCCTGGTTCAACACCATGGCGGCCCCGGCGGACACCATCCTGGACCTGACCTGCATGCCCCAGCCTGTGACAGCGGCCGTCACCCCCGCCAGCAGCCCCTCGGTGCAGGCGGGAACGCCGGTCACCTATCAACTGGCCGTCACCAACCACAACGGCGCCGGCTGTCGGCCGGCGACCTTCGACGCCAGCGTCAACGATTTGCCGCGAGACTTCACGGCCAGCCCCTTCAACGTGACGACGCCGCCCATCGCCAGCGGCAAGACGATCTCGGTTCCGTTCTCCATTGCCAGTGGACCAGAGACCGAGCCGGGGACGTATCCGATCGGATTCTTCATCTCGCCCAGTGAAGGATTCTCTTCGGCCAGGGCCCAGGCCCAGTACGTGGTGGCGGAACCTGTGGGGTGCCATGTCTCTTCCAGCCGCGAGCTGACCATCCGCGACGTCAGCGTGGTCGACGATCCCATCCGGACGTCGATGAACGGACCGGCGGGTGATGCGCGCGTCGGCGCCTGGTCCTTTGGTCGCCTGATGCAACGGCTGTCTCCCAGCGACGCCGCGGCCCCGGATGTCACCGAGGACATGCTCCGCACCTTCCTGCATCCGCAGGTGGTGAACACCTTCCCGATCGATCCGCGTCCGGCCATGGACCCGGTGGTTCTGCAACCGTGGCAGCGCACGCCCGACGGCAAGCTGGACCTGACGCAGGCGCCGATGCGGCTGCTGGCCATCGTCAATCGTCTGGACCTGAAGGATCTGGCCAAGGGCAAGGCAGGCGAGGGGCGGTTGGTGTTCGGCGTGCTGGGCGCGGGCGGACGTTCGCTGCAGTTCACGGTGATCTTCGAGTACTTCTTGCCGGCCAGCGACGAGGCGCAGTTCAAGGTCTGGGCGGACAGGTTCCACGCCTTGCAGGCGCTGTGGTCGCCGATGAATCCAGAGCCCTACCGGGCGGCGCTGCAGGCCATCACCGACAGCTTCACCATGCGGGGGGCGATGCCGGCCAGTCCGAACGGCAGCTCGCTGATCGACATTCGCACCAACGAGATCGAGTTGAGCGGTATCTGGCAGCTGCGCGAGTTCCACCTGTCGCCGATGACGGGATTCATGGCGCCCGCCCCGGTGTTCAACACGCCGGACAGTTCATTCAACGGCAGCGAGGCGCTGGCCCAGTTCATCAACGAAAACGAGGCGGCGGTGGTGGCGGAGACGCACGAGGTTCCGCTGACGTTCAACGGGACGCCGTTCCTGGCCGGGGCCATCTTCAACAATGGCTTCGACGTGTGGTTCGCCCCCGGGATCAACAACTCTCTGGCGCGCCACAAGTTCTCGCTGAACACCTGCAACGGCTGCCACGGCGGGGAGACCAACACCGGCTTCCTGCAGATCAACCCGCGCGAGATCGGCCAGGAGAGCTTCCTGTCCAACTTCCTGACCGGCGAGACCGTGACCGACCGCTTCGACGGAACGCCGCGCGTCCTCAACGAACTGGGCCGCCGGCGGCAACTGCTGCAATCCGTGGTCTGCGCGGGAATGTAGTCCTCGCGGGCAACCTTTCGCCGCTTCGTGCGGTCTAGCCTGGTTGGATGAGATAAACGCCCTTCGCGCCGCCCAATGGTCTCCGGGCGGTGCGAAGGGCGTTCGTTTATTTTGTGGCGCTGGCGGGCGCGGCGCCGG
>DATLVT010000111.1:0-4967 GCA_035577105.1 Polyangia bacterium | reverse complement strand
TCCAGGCGAAAGGGAATGCGAAAATCCAGCGCTCGCCCGGCCTTCAGTTCGTTGGCCGACTGCACGGCCAGCTGGCGCAGCGTCGTCAGCATCTGCTCGGGGCCGAATGAAAAGCGCACTGTGACCTCCAGCTCGGACGCCGCGGAGACCTGCGGCGCCACGAACGTGGGCGGCTGACCGGCGGCCATGGACAGTCCTGCCGCCACCAGCATCCCCGCGGCGGCGTTCTCGAAATCCGACAGCGAGCGGATGTCGCGTGACGAGGCCTGACAGGCGCCCGGGGGAGGCTGGGTCGAACAGGCGGCGCGCGCGTCCGGACACAGCTGGAAGCAGACAGAGCCGAGCTTCTGGTTCTGCGCCGCCGGAAAGACCGTCACTGCCGACAGGATCGTCGAGAGCGGAAGCGGGATCTGATTGGGATTGCTGACTTTGAATCGCAGATCAAACCCGATGGCCATCTGCGCGGGGCTGGGCCGACTGCCAAAGAACCCCTGGCAAAGCGCCGCCGCGCCGCCGCGTAGACCGAACGGATCGGGGACGACCTCGGGGCAGTAATAAGCAGCCAGCAGCCGCTGCGAGGGCGTCTGAACCAGCGTGGCGCCCAGGAACTGGATCGAGGGCGGCGTGAGCGGCGGCGGCGCGATCGGAAGCTTCAGATTCGCCAGCTCCGCGCACGACGACAGGGAGAGGGCCAACACCGGCACCAGCAATCGAACCGCAGCAGTTTTCACGGCCGGACTCTGCCAGTGTCCCGCCGCCAAATCCACCGAATCATCGCCGGCGTCGGGTGCGAAGCGCGGCAATGAAAACAGGCATCGCGCCGCGAGGGAGCGATGCCTGCTTTGACCTTCGTGGATGTGGTTGATGAATTACGAACGGAGCAGCTTGTCGGCGAGCTTGATCGCCTCGGCGGCGCCTTTCTTGTTTCGAACGGCCTGCACCCGGGCGCGATCGCGCCCCTTGAGGGAACGGAGCCGCCCGATGTATTGGCCGTGCAGCCGGCGGCCGTCAGAGACGGCGTGCGGGCGTCCCGCGCCGAAGGCGCGAAGGCCAGAGCCAGGCGGGCGACCGCGGCGACCACTGCCCGGGGGACGCCCCGGACCGCGTTTGATCGGTGCGACGCCTGACCCAGAGAAGGCACCCAGAATCGCCGCGCGGGCGCGTTCCGTGGCCTCCGCCTGAATGAGGGCAACAATTTGCGAAGTGAAGTCTTGTACCAGAGCGTTGATTTCGACTGACATGGGGGCAGAACTTACCCGAACACTGCCGGAATGGCGAGAGGCGTATTTTCAAAAAGTCACAATTGAATTCAATTGCTGACCTGACGTGTCAGGCATTGGACCACACCTTTTTTGCGAAAGTGACGGCTAGATCCACAGACGGCAGAGCGACACATTTATCCCGGCGCCGCCCAGCTGGTTGCGGCCCCAACCGGATACCAAAATGTCCAGAGACAGGGTGCCCTGCAGCCGCCACTGCTCGCCGGCCGGCACGATCACGCCCAGCCCTGCCGTGGTCATCGACAGCGCGCTGCTGTCGATGATTTTTCCGTCGGCGGTCTGCCGGCTGGGTCCCTGACGCTGGCCCGCCAGAAATAATCCCGCGCTGGTCTCGTTGCGAAATACGTAACCGCCGCTGACGACGCCGGTCAGCTTGGTGGCGAACGACTGTTGAATGGCGCCGCTGGCGCGGGGAACCATTTGCGCCAGCCATCCGTCAAAGCCGACAAACCAGGGCCCTCGGACTTGCTGGACGTCCAGACCCAGCGTGCCCTCGAATGTGCCGGTGCCGGTGGCGTCAGTGGCCAGCGTGTCATGGGCCTGATCGACAGACCGCCCGGTGGGAATCGTCACGCCGGCTTGCAGGGCAACTCCTGGCAAGAATGCGTGTTCACCGGGTAACAGCAGGGCGTAGCGGCCGCTGACCGTCAGATCGCCGACGCCCGAACCCCACGACGAAAGCCCGGGGATCGACCGCCTGGTTTGAACGATCGGCAACAACACCGCCACCTGGCCGTTGATGCCGACGCGGGCGGCGGCAAAGAGATCTTGGGCCAGATCGACATCGCCCGGTTGCGCTGATTGATACTGTCCGCTCGCTGCGAACGAGCCCAGGATGTCCCGCCCGCGCAGACGGACACCGACGCCCAGTTGCTCCAGGCGCTGCAGTCGAACCGGCGACACCAGGGCCGTGGCGGCACAACAGGCTTGCCCGTGCGCGGGTCGCGGCCAGGCCGTCGCCAGGGTGACGGCCAGCAGGACCGTCCTAATTGACGTCGAATACGGGGACAACGACATCTTCGCTGGATGGGCCGATTGTGGTCCGCAATTCCCAATGTCCGGCCATGAAAAAGAGCAGATTTTGAATTGTGTAGACGCCCAGGTCACTTTCAACAACCGTGGGCTGCACAGAGGTCCCATGAGCGTGGGCCGGCATCCAGGGTCTCACCGCCACCGACAGTCCGGTGGCCGGCGCGCCTGACTCATCGGTAATTCGATATTCTCCCCAATTATCGCCTTTGATGGCCGGCTGGGGCGAGGTGCGGATCTCCACGTGATACTGGCCGCTGGCACTGTTCAGAGTCTGCCAGGCCTGCGGCGGGAACACTGGGGGTGTGGCCGGGGGTCCCCCCCCACCGCACGCCCCCACCACGGCCCAGGCCAGCAGGATCGCAGCCGCGAGGATCCGGCGGGGTGGGGCACTGTGGCGGGCTGGGGACGTCGGCACGCGAACAATCTAGCGTGGTGGCTCCGCGGCGGAATGGATAATAAGTTCGCACCCGCCTCCCGACGCTGCGCCGTCCCCATGCGAAAAAAATTCACACCCGCCGACCGCACCTCGTCTGCTATGGGCCAGGGCATGCTCGGCGTCGCCCCGGCCAATGAGATCAACCTGCCCTGGCTGGTCCGACTGCGGTGGGGCGCCGTGGCGGGGCAGCTGGTCACCATCGCGCTGGTCAAGCTGGCGCTGGGTCTTTCCATCCCCGTGCCGGCGCTGCTGGCGCTGGTGGGCGTCGAGGCCGCCAGCAATGCGGCGTGGATGTGGCCGATGCGCCGATCGCCCAGCACCGTGCGGGACTGGTGGCTGGGGGCCACCATGGTGCTGGACGTCCTGGTGTTCAGCGGCCTGTTGTTCTTCACGGGCGGGCCGATGAACCCGTTCAGCTTTCTCTATCTTGTTCCGATCGCGCTCGGCTCGGTGATTCTCAGCTCGGCCTGGACGTGGGCGCTGGTCTTTCTGTCGATGGCCTGTTCGGCGGTGCTCTTCGCCTGGCATCAGCCGCTGGAGCTGGGGGACTCGCACGCCGCGCACATGGCGCTGCACCTGCGAGGAATGTGGGTGGCGTTCGGGGTGAGCGCGGCGTTCATCGTCTACTTTCTTCGCCGCACGCGCCGGGCTCTGTCCGAACGCGACGCCGAACTGGCAGAGTCGCGCAGCCTGGCGGCGCGGCAAGAAAAGCTGGCGGCGCTGGCCACCATGGCGGCGGGCGCCGCCCACGAGCTGTCGACACCGCTGGCGACGATTGCCCTGGTCGCCAGGGAGCTGGAGCGAACGGCGGCGCAGTCGGGCGCCGCGGGCGCCATTGTTGACGACGTTCGTCTCGTGCGCAGCCAGGTCGATCGCTGTCGCGACATCCTGACCCGGATGAGCGCCGACGCCGGCGAGGCGATGGGCGAAAGCTTTGTCGCCTCCGCGGTCGGTCAGCTGATGGCGCGCTCGCTGCAGGGGTTGACCGACGCCGAGGGCATCCGCGCCGCGGTCGATCCGCGACTGTCGGGCCTGACGCTGCGGGTGCCCGAGCGCGCCCTCAGCGAAGCGATCCGCGGCGTGCTGAAGAACGCCCAGGATGCCTCGCCGCCCGGACAGCTGCCCGAGGTGACCGTGCAGCGGGTCGATGACGAGATCCAGTTCGTGGTCGTCGATCGGGGGCCTGGCATCGCACCCGACGTCTTGCGACGCATCGGCGAGCCGTTCTTCACCACGAAACCGCCGGGGCAGGGGATGGGGCTGGGCGTCTTCCTGGCGCGCACCATCGTCGAGCGACTGGGCGGTGACCTGCACCTGCGCTCCGAGATCGGGCAGGGGACCACGGCGACGATCGCCATTCCCATCATGGCGGAGAAGGCATGACGGGGTCAGCGCGGGCGGTGCTGCTGGTCGACGACGACGAGATCTTTCGCGAGCGGCTGGCCCGCGCCCTGCGCGACCGCGGATACCGCGTGGTCACGGCCGCCGGACATGGCGCGGCGTTGGACGCGGCCCGGGCCGATCGGTTTGATTTCGCCGTCGTCGATCTGAAGATGCCCGGGCCCTCCGGTTTGGACGTGGTGAGCGATCTGAAAGCGGCCAACAGCGCCACGCGCGTGGTGATGCTGACCGGGTACGGCAGCATCCCCTCGACGGTGGAGGCGCTGCGCCGGGGAGCCCACGACTACCTGAGCAAGCCGGTCGACGCCGACGCCATCATCGCTGCCCTGGAAGGCGAGAAGCGGCCGGCCCCCGGCGCCGCGACAGGAACAGAGCGGCCGCCCAGCCTGGCCCGCGCCGAGTGGGAACACATCAGTCGCATCCTCAGTGACTGTAGTGGCAATGTGTCGGAGGCATCGCGGCGGCTGGGAATCACGCGTCGGACCCTGCAATTGAAGCTGAAGAAATATCCTCCGCGCCAGTAGCCGGGTCACCGCCTCCGCGCGCGGGCACGGTGCGAAATTATTACGCATACCGGCGAGGCCCGCCCAGACCTAGAGTCTGCGGCACATATGGGAGGCGCTTCATGTCCAGACTGCTTGGCGTGACTTTCCGGTTTTCGGCGGCGGCCGCGCTGTTTGTGGGATCGCTGGCGGGGCCGGGGTGCGGGTCGTCCAGCTCGGGCCCGACGGGAGGCCCGGTGGCGGGCGCGCTCGACACCCACTGCAAGAACGCCGACGGCACCCAGAAGGTGCAGGAGATCGGGATGTGCATGACCG
>DATLVT010000110.1:0-5575 GCA_035577105.1 Polyangia bacterium | reverse complement strand
CGCCTTTACCAGCAGGGCGATCTGGCGGGCGCCCTGCGCGCGTTCGACGCGGCGGCCGCCGCGGATCCCAAGGACGCGCGCGCGCCGTATCTGCGCGGCGTGACGCTGGAGAAGAAGGGCGATGCCACCGCCGCCATCGCCGCCTATCGGACGGCGCTGGCCCGCAAGCCGGACTTCGCCGAGGCGAGCAACAACCTGGGTACGCTGCTGCTGGCGCGCGGGGACGCGGCGGCGGCGGCCACGGCCCTGGAGGCGGCCATCAAGGCCAACCCCGGCTACGCGGAAGCGCATTACAACCTGGGCGTCGCGCGCGATGCCCAGGGCCGGCGGCCGGAAGCGGTGATGGCGTATCGCGAGGCGGTTCGTCTCAAACCGGCGGACGGCAGCTATCGCTTGAATCTGGGCGCGGCGCTGCGCCGGGCGGGTGACGTCGACGGCGCGGCGGCGGCGCTGAAGGAGGCGACGCGCCTGATGCCCGGCGACGCGCTGGCGTGGGCCGATCTGGGGATGGTGCTCTCCGACCAGCGCGCCTTCGACGACGCGCAGCGGGCGCTGGAGCGGGCGACGAAATTGAATCCAGGGTTGGCGCTGGCCTGGAATCGCCTGGGTCGCGTCGCGCTGAAGAAGGGCGACGCGGCGGGCGCCGTGGCGGCGTCGGAACGCGCCCGCAAGCTGGACCCCAAGAACGGAGCCTTCGCCGCCGACCTGTGCCGCGCGCTGTTCGAGAAACGCGACGCCGCCGCCGCGGTGGTCGAATGCCGGGCCGCCGTCGCGCTGGAGCCAAAGAACGCCCTGGCCCATTACGAGCTGGGCAAGGCGCTGGTGGCCAAGGGCGAGTGCGCCGCGGCCGGCGCCGAGATGGAACGCTTCGCGGCGCTCCCCGGTGTCAAATCCGAGGCTGTCGCGCAGGCCCGGGCCATCGCCAGGTCGTGTGCCGGCGGCGACGGCAAACCGGCCGCGAAATAGCCCGCGAAATAGCAATTGCGGGGCCCGGGTCCTGTCGCTAATCTCCCGAGATGCTGCCGGACGGTCAACTGCGAGAAGCTCTGACTTTTGATGACGTCCTGCTGGTTCCCGCGGAAAGCGACGTCATTCCGAAGGATGTGGACGTCCGCACCGACCTGACGTCCGGGATCCGGCTCGCTCACCCCATCATCTCGGCTGCGATGGACACCGTCACCGAATCGGCGACGGCGATCTGCATGGCGCGCGAAGGCGGCCTGGGCGTCTTGCACAAGAACCTGGGCATCCCCGAGCAGGCGCTGGAGGTGGCCAAGGTCAAGAAGGCCGAGACCGGTGTGGTCATCAACCCCGTCACCGTTGGTCCCGATCAGAAGCTGGCCGCCGCGGTCGAGCTGATGCGCAAGCACGAGATCTCCGGGCTGCCCGTGGTGGCCGCCGACGGCCGTCCGGTCGGCATCCTCACCAACCGTGACCTCCGCTTCGAACGCAACCTGGATCAGCCGGTCAGCGCCATGATGACCCGGCGCCTGATCACCACGGGCGAGGGGGCCAGCCTGGAGGGCTCGAAAGAGCTGCTGCACAAGAACCGCATCGAAAAGCTGCTGGTGGTCGACAACAACGGTCTTCTCAAGGGCCTCATCACCATCAAGGACATCGAGAAGGCCCAGCAGCACCCCTTCGCCGCCAAGGACGAATTCGGCCGCCTGCGGGTGGGCGCCGCCGTCGGCGTGGGGACCGATCGCGACGAGCGCGTCGACGCTCTGCTGAAAGCGGGCTGCGACGTCATCTGCATCGACACCGCGCACGGCCATTCGCGCACCGTGGTCCAGGCGGTGGCCGACGTCCGCAAGAATTTTCCCAGGGCGCAGATCATCGCCGGCAACGTCGCCACCGGCGAGGGCGCCCTGGCCCTGGCCAAGGCCGGCGCCGATGCGGTCAAGGTCGGGATCGGTCCCGGCTCGATCTGCACGACGCGGGTGGTGGCGGGCGTGGGCGTCCCCCAGATCACCGCCATCAATGATTGCGCGCGCGCCCTGGAAAAATTGAACGTCACGGTGATCGCCGACGGCGGCATCAAATATTCGGGCGACGTGGCCAAGGCCATCGCCGCCGGCGCCAACATCGTGATGATCGGCAGCCTGTTCGCCGGCACCGACGAGGCGCCCGGCGAGATCATCCTTTACCAGGGCCGCAGCTACAAAGTTTATCGGGGCATGGGCTCGATCGGGGCGATGCGCGCCGGCAGCCGCGACCGCTACTTCCAGGGCGAGGTCACCAGCGAAGCCAAGCTGGTGCCCGAGGGGATCGAAGGGCGCGTCCCCTATCGCGGGTCGCTGTCGCAGTCGATCTTCCAGCTGATCGGCGGGCTCAAGGCGGGGATGGGTTACTGCGGCTGCCGCACCATCACCGATCTGCGCACCAAGGCGCGCTTCGTCCGCGCCACCACCATGGGCCTGCGCGAATCGCACGTCCACGACGTCATCATCACCAAAGAGGCCCCCAATTATCGAGTGGAGCAGTAGTCGCAGGTGCGTCGCGATCTCATCCTGATCCTCGATTTCGGAGCGCAGTACACGCAACTCATCGCGCGCCGCGTGCGCGAGCAGAAGGTCTACTCCGAGATTCACCCGTTCAACATTCCGCTGGCCAAGATCCGCGAGCTGGCCCCGCGCGGGATAATCCTCTCGGGCGGGCCGATGTCGTCGTATGACGAGGGCGCCCCCCGGGTCAGCGCGGAGCTGTACGACCTGGGCGTGCCGATCCTGGGCATCTGCTACGGCGTCCAGCTGACGGCGCTGCTCCTTGGCGGCAAGGTGATCCCGGCCGACCGCCGCGAGTACGGGCGAGCCGCCCTGCGCGTGAAGGAACCGGGCGACCTGTTTCACGGTTTTTCCGTCAACGAGGACGTGCCGGTCTGGATGAGCCACGGGGATCGCATCGAGACCCTGCCCAGCGGGTTCACCGTCATCGCCGAGAGCGCCAACTGTCCGGTGGCGGCAGTGGCGGCCCCCGCGCGCAAGTTCTGGGGCGTGCAGTTTCACCCCGAGGTGGCCCACACCCCGCGCGGCAGCGAGATCCTGGCCAATTTTCTCTTTCGCATCTGCGAATGCCAGCCGACCTGGACCATGGCCAGCTTTGTCGACGAAGCGGTGGCCACCATCAAGAACCAGATCGGTCCCACCGGTCGCGCCGTGTGCGGGCTGTCGGGCGGCGTCGATTCATCGGTCGCCGCCGCGCTGGTGCTGCGGGCCATCGGCGATCGGCTGACCTGCATCTTCGTCGACACCGGCCTGCAGCGGGCCGGCGAGGCCCGGCAGGTCGAGTCGTTGTTTCGCGACGCCTTCAAGGCAGACCTGCGCGTCGTCGACGCCACCGACAGATTCATGCGCGGCCTGGCCGGCGTGACCGACCCGGAGCAAAAACGAAAGTTCATCGGGCGCGAATTCATCGCCGTGTTCGAGGAGGAAGCGAAGCGGGTGGCGGGCGCGACGCCGGCGTCGTTCCTGGTGCAAGGGACCCTTTATCCCGACGTGATCGAGTCGGTCTCGTTCAAGGGCCCCTCCGCCACCATCAAGTCGCACCACAACGTGGGCGGCTTGCCCGAGCGGATGAACCTCAAGCTGGTGGAACCCCTGCGCGAGCTGTTCAAGGACGAGGTGCGCGAGCTGGGCGCCGAGCTGGGCTTGCCCCGTCACGTCCTGTGGCGGCAGCCGTTCCCCGGGCCCGGGCTGGCGGTGCGCGTCCTTGGCGAGGTCACCAAGGAGCACTGCGACGTCCTGCGCGCCGCCGACGTCATCATCGAGGAAGAGATCCGCGCCGCCGGCCTTTACGAATCGATCTGGCAGTCGTTTGGCGTCTTGCTGCCGGTGCGCACGGTGGGCGTCATGGGCGACGATCGCACCTACGCCAACGTGCTGGCCTTGCGCGCCGTTCACTCGCGCGACGGGATGACCGCAGACTGGGTCCCGCTGCCGTACGAGCTGCTGGCGACGATCTCGTCGCGCATCGTCAACGAGGTGAAAGGGATCAATCGCGTGGTCTATGACATCTCGTCCAAGCCGCCGGCCACCATCGAGTGGGAGTAGGGACGCCCACGCTCGGGGCGCGGCCGGCGTGACGGCGGCGGCGATCTCGCTGGCGCTGGTCGTCGCCGTGTCAACCGCGGGCGCCCGACCGGTGGCCTCGGCCTCCGAACCGTCGCGCCTTCTGCAGGACAGGCGCGGCGCGGCGGCCATCGACTGGGCGGCGGGAACGTTGCAAGCCCAGTCCGGGGCCGCCGCCGACCTGCGCATGCCCTCCGCCGATCTGGCGCGTCCGGGCGCCGAGCGGCGGGCCCGCGCGGCGGCGCTGGACAAGCTGCGGACCGCGCTGACCACGCTGCCGCTGGGGAGCGATCGGACTCTGACCGCCGCCGCCATCGAACGAGCACTGGGCCGCGTCCGCACCGTCGCCGTTGACTACCAGTCGAACGGCGGCGTGCTGGTGCGGCTGGAGGTTCGATTCTCCGACTGGCTGGCGTCGCCGCCCGTCGCCGCCGCCGAGCCCGCCGAGCCGGTGGTGACCATCGCCGTGCCGACCGCGCATCTGGGCGCCGCGCCGGTGGCCAAGGTCGGCAAGGAAGAGGTCACCCTGGGCGCGGCCCTCTATCGAGTGGGGAGCCCGCCTGCTGCCGCCCGCGCCATCAGCGGGCGCTCGGATCGGGCAGGGCGGTTGAGCGTCGCCGGCGACGCCGCCCTGGCGCAGAAGCTCGCGGGAGCCGTCGTGCTGATCTACGTTGAGCGAATCAACCGATGAAGATCATGGTCTCGCACAGGAGAACGCCGGCCGGGACTCTCGCCGCCATCGCCCGGATCGGGCTTCTCGCCGGCGCCGGTCTGCTGGCGTCGACCAGGGCCGGCGCGCAGAGTCCGGCGCCCGCGGTTCCTGCCACAGCCCCACCGCCGTCGGCGGTCCCTTCCGCGCCCGGCCTGCGCGTCGGCACCGCCCAGATCGCCGTCGTCGGCGGCAATTCCGCCGGCGCCCGCGAGCGTGCCCTGGACGAGGCCCTGCGCCAGACCGTCGACCAGGCGCTGGGCGACATCCTGGACGCGCCGGCGCGGGCGGCGCAGGCGCGGGCCATCCGCACGCTGATGGCCCGCGCGCGCAGTTACGTCAAAAGGTACCGCACGCTGGAGGAAGGCGAAGCCGCAGGCACCTACAACATTCGCATCGAGGCCGAGGTCGACGAGCAGGCCTTGCGTCGCGCCACCGAGCGCTGGTCGACGCCGGCTCAGCCGCCCGCCGGCGCGGTCAAACCGGCCGCGCTCTCCTTGCTGGTGGTCGGCAGCGGCGCGCCGGAGGCGGGACCTTCGGTGGTTGCCGCGCTGGGCGCCGCCGGCATCAGCGCTCAACTTGGCGATCCGTCGCTCGCCGACCCGGGGCGGGCTCTGCAGGCGGCGGCTCGCGTCGGGCTGGGCGCCGTGGCTTTCGTTTCGGCGTCAGTCACCGACGAGGGCGCCGTGCGGGGCCCAGGCAAGGAAGCCATCAGCTGTCACCTGACGGCGCGCCTCCTGTCCGCGCCGGGCGGTCAGGTCATCGCGGAGCAGAACGCGCTTCCCCGCATCTTCGCCGA
>DATLVT010000109.1:0-12063 GCA_035577105.1 Polyangia bacterium | reverse complement strand
GGCCAAGACCGGCCCGGTGATGGCCAGCAAGGATTACCCCCGGATAACCCGGGTCGGGCGGTTCTTGCGCAAGACGCGCATCGACGAGATCCCGCAATTCTGGAACGTCGTGCGCGGCGACATGAGCCTGGTGGGACCGCGCCCGGAACGGCCCGAGCTGCTGGAGCAGATCGCCATGGCCATCCCCTACTTCGAAGAGCGAATGCGCAACTTGAAGCCCGGGATCACCGGCCTGGCCCAGGTGTCGCTGGGATACACCGGCGCCATCCCGCCCGACAGCGAGCTGGCCGCCTTCCGCGACGTGCTGTCCAACCCGTTCGATGTGGAAGGCGCCGACGACGCGCTGGCGGACGATCTGCGGGTGAAGCTGCTTTACGATCTGGCGTACAGCGTGGCCACCGAGCATCTGCGGTCCTTCATTCCGCTGGAGCTTTCCATCCTGCTGAAGACACCGATCGTGATGTTACGCCGTTCAGGGACCTAGTCTTCGACGTGACCGACCGATGATCATCGCCCACGTCGTCTCGTCGCTGGCCATCGGAGGCCAGGAGAAGATGATTCTGGATCTGGCGGCGGGACAGGCCGCCCTGGGCCATCACCTCAGCGTCGTGTCGCTGGCCGCGGGAGACGCCGGACCGCTAGCGCCGGCGTTCGAGGCCAAGGGGGTGGTGGTGCGGCACCTGGCCAAGCGCCCGGGTGTCGACGTGACGCTGGGTGTGCGCCTGGCCCGGCTCTTTCGCCGCGAGCGGGTCGATGTGGTGCACGCCCACAACCGCATGGCCCTGCTGTACGCGGCCGCGCCGGGCAAGCTAGCGGGCGCCACCACGGTTTACACGCGGCACGGACCTGGCGTCGGATCGGGCGCCCAGCGCTGGTTCCGTCGGGTGGCGGGACTTTTTTTGGACGCCTATGTCGCGGTGTCACCCGAGATGCTGGCGCTGGCGCGGCAACAACGCGACTGCGATCCCAAGAAATTGCTGGCCATCGACAACGGCGTCGACCTGCGACGGTTTCATTCTGACCCGGAGGCGCGGGCGGCGGTGCGACGGGCACTGGGGATTTCGCCGACGGCGTGGGTGGTGGGGACGGTGGGCCGCCTGGCACCGGAGAAGACCTACGACCTGCTGATCAAGGCGGCGGCGCCACTGCTGGGCGCGGAGTCGAGGCTGGTCATCGTCGGCGACGGGCCGGAGGCGGCGCGCCTGCGCGCCGTCGTGACCGAAGCGGGTGTCGAGGCGTTCGTCCACTTGACGGGCAAGCGCGACGACGTGGCCGCCCTGCTGTGCGCGTTCGATGTGTTCGCGCTGTCGTCCAAGATGGAGGGGTTGCCGCTGGTGATTCTGGAGGCAATGGCCACCGAGCTGCCGATCGTCTCGACGGCGGTGGGCGGGATCCCGGGCGCGGTGGCCGACGGTCAGACCGGCCTGCTCTCGCCGCCGGGCGACGTCGGGGCGCTGCGCGAACGACTGCAGATGCTGGCCGGCGATCGCCAGCGGGCCCGGGCGCTGGGACTGGCCGGACAGAAGGTGGCGCTGGCCCGATATTCCAGTGACCGGATGGTCAACGACTATCTGGCGCTGTACCGCCGATTCGGTCGCGGGTCATGACGGCGCTGGTGGTGGTGGCCTTGCTGCTGCTGGCCTATACGTACGTCGGCTATCCGATCGTCATTGGCCTCCTGGCCCGGGTGGCGCCGCTGCGGCTGCCGGAACGGGCGGTTCCTTCCGACGACGCCTTATCCTCTATCACCGTCTGCCTGCCAGTGTGGAACGGGGCGGCCTTGATGGAAAAGAAGCTGGAGAGCTTGCTGGGCCAGGATTATCCCGCGGCCAAGCTGGACATCGTCGTCTATTGCGACGGTTGTTCGGATGACACCGAAGCGGTGGCGCGGCGGGTGGCCGCCGAGCCGCGTGGACAGGGACGGATCACAGTGGCGGCCTCGCCCGATCGCCTTGGCAAGCCGACGGCCATCAACAAGGTGCGCGCCCTGGCCAGGGGCGAGCTGTTGCTGCTGAATGACGTCCGGCAGCCGCTGTCGCAGAATGCGGCGCGGGCGCTGGCGACGCCGTTTCGCCACCCCGAGATGGGATGCACCACGGGAAACCTGGTGCTGACCGGCGGCGCCGGCAGCGGCGTCTACTGGCGCTACGAGAACTGGATCCGCCGCCAGGAGTCGCGTTTTCGCAGCGTGGTGGGTATGACCGGCGCGATCGCCATGGTCCGGCGTGACGACCTCACGGACCTGCCCGCGGACGTCATCCTGGACGACGTCTGGATCCCCATGCAACTGCGGCTGCAAGGCCGGCGCGTCCTGTTCGTGACCGAGGCCGAGGCCCATGATTCAGCGTTCGACGACGACAAGGAGTTCCGGCGCAAGGTGCGAACGCTGGCCGGGAATTATCAGCTCTTTTCGATGATGCCGGCCCTGCTGAACCCGCTGCGCAATCCGGCCTGGTTCGAGACGGTGTCGCACAAGATCATGCGCCTCTGCGCGCCCTGGCTGATGATCCTGCTGGCCGTGGCCTCGGTGGCGGGGGCGTGTCGAGCGACCGGCTGGCTGGCGGCGGCGATGGCCTTGCTGGCGCTGGCGCAGGCTGGCTTCTACGGCGCCGCCATCCTGGGACAGCGGGCCGGGCGACTGGCCGGCGTGGCGCGCACCTTCGTGGTGCTGAACGCCGCCGCCATGGTGGGGCTGTGGCGCCACCTGACCGGCCGCCAGCGCATCACCTGGTGAGCGAACGGCATCCCGGCGCGGTCGGCCGGTTCAGACGCCTTTGACCTTGATGTAAAGGTAGATGGCGACGATCACGCTGAAGTCGAACGAACTGACCAGCAGGAGATCGCGCCAGCCGAACGACACCCTCCATCCCGGCGCGTGCCGGCGGACCGCCGCGTAATAGGCGCCGACGAAACCGAGGTAGACCCAGAGCAGGGCGTGATACGCGATGGACAGAAAGAAGGCGGAGACCACGGTGCCGATCATTCCCGCCAGCAAGGCCATGGCCCAGCTGGCCGCCACCTGGGCGCCGGGCACCTCGGAAAAATCGCGCAAGGCCCGCACCAGGATCTTGATCGCGACGTAAAGGACCGACGTCCAGAGCACCAGGCCGAGCGGCCCGATCTCGGCCAGGGTGAGGATGAACGAGTTGTGGGCGGTCAGAAAGTGGTACTCGCCGAAGTTGCCGTAACCGACGCCCACCAGGGGCGCCTTCTTCCACATCTCGATGCCGACCTGCCAGCACTCGAGGCGCTCGGTCGAGGACGAGTCGGCCTCGGCGCCGGAACGTCCGCCGTAGGCCAGCAACGGCACCGCCACCATCAGACCGGCCAGCACCCCACGCCAGCGGAAGCGCCTGATCAGATAGGCCCCCGCCACCGCGAGCAGCGTGAGCTGGCCGCTGCGTGATTTGGTCATGACCACGCAGGTCGTCACCAGCACCGTGGTGGCGATGGCCAGCAGCAGCCGCGTCAACGATCGCTTGCGTTCGAAGAAGGTGAAGGCGATCGGCACCGCCAGGCTGAGCACCCAGGCCAGTTCGTTGGGATCCTGCATGATGCCGCGGTAGCGGACGCGACCGCCGATCGCCGACGTGCCCAGCGGGCCGGTGTGATCGCAGAAGTACTCCAGCTCGGGATCGGGGCTGTCGCGCTCGCAGTCCTCGACGGAGGTGCAGGCACGGCCGTCGGTGATGACGTTACCCAGGCCCACCTCGCCCGAGCCGTTGCGGATGATGCAGACCGTGGGCGACAGGCCCTGATCGATCCCCACCACCGACAGCACCAGGGCGATGGCCAGCATCAGCGCGGCGACCAGCTCCAGCGCCCGAAAGCTTTGCACGCCTTGAGAGATGACGACGAACATCACCACCGCCACCGAGGAGATGGCGACCAGGAAGGTCAGCTTGTCGGGGGCGCGAATGACGGCGGTCAGCAGAGCCCAGCCGAAGAGCAGCCCGCCCAGCGCCAGCAAAGGTGACAGCCGGGGACGTGAAGCCGACAGACGCCAGTCAATGGCCACCCCCAGGAACACCGCGCTGGCGGCCATGGCGAAGGTGACGCCGGATAGGCTTTCGTAGATCTCCTGGGGCCGCAGGTAGATGAACAGGAGCAGACCAACGAGGCCAGGAATCGCAAACATTAGGGCGGGAAGGGACGATATGATATCTGAAGAATCGTGTCAGGCCGGGTTGCTCGCATAAATTCAATTTTGATGGCGGCGGTCGCTGCGGCGGAGCTGCTTGTCGGCTGTGCCACCACGGCCACCAACTACGACTATGCGGCGGAGCCGGATCCCCGCAAGCACGAGTTCGTGCTGGGGCCCTCCGACGTGCTGCACGTCGTTGTCTGGCATAACAGCGACCTGTCAGTGGACGCCACGGTTCGTCCCGACGGCACCATCACCCTGCCGCTGGTGGGAGATCTGCGCGCGGCGGGCCGCACCACCACCGAGCTGCGCGCCGAGATCGCCCAGCGCCTGGGGGCGTTCATCAAGGAGGCCGCCACGGTCACGGTGGCGGTGGCGTCGGTCAGCAGTTACCGGTTCACGGTGAGCGGCAACGTCGAACGGGGGGGCGCCTTCACGGCCGCTCACTACGTCACGGTGGCCGAGGCGCTGGCCCTGGCCGGCGGACCCAACCGATTCGGCTCTGCCGACGAGACAGTCATCATGCGCACCGACAAGGACGGCCGCCCCCGGCGGATTCCCATCGACTATCCGGCGATCCTGAAAGGGACGCGTCCGGACATGAATCTGGTCTTGCTGCCCGGCGACGTGGTCTACGTCCCCTGAGGGGAGCGGGCTCCCGGAAGGGATGGTCCCCCCTTGCCATGAACCAGGCTTCGACCAATCATGATGGCCGGGATATGAGCGGCCACATCCCGGAAGGCACCTTTGCACACATGACGCCCGGTGGGCGGCGGCTGCGCGTTCTCATCATCACCAAGATCTTTCCCAACGCCGAAGAGCCGCTGTCGGCGCCGTTCAATCGACAGCAGTTCGTGGCTCTGTCGCGACTGTGCGACGTCGAGGTGCTGGCCACCATCCCCTGGTTTCCGGCGGCGGGACTGTTCGGGCGCTGGTCGTCGACGGGCCGGCTGGCCGCGGTGCCGGCGCAGGAGACCATCGACGGCGTGGCGGTGGCTCATCCCCGCTTCTTTTACATCCCCCGCGTGGGCCAGCTCTTCATGGGCGCGTTTTACGCGGCGTCCGTCCTGCCGTCGGTGCTGCGCCGGCGCGGGCAGTTCGACGTCATCCTGGGCTCGTGGGCCTATCCCGACGGGGTGGCGGCGCTGGCTCTGGCGCAGCTGGTGGGCGTGCCGGCGGTGGTCAAGCTGCACGGCTCGGACATCGACGTGCTGTCGACGCGGTTCGGGCCGCGGCAGAACATGCGGCTGGCCCTGCCCCACGCCGATCGAGTGGTGGCGGTCAGCCGAGCCCTGGCGGAAAAGGTGATCGCGCTGGGCGTTCCGCCCGAAAAAGTCGACGTGGTCACCAACGGGGTCGATCGCGCGCTGTTCTGCCCGCAGGATCGCGCGGCGGCGCGCCAGGCGCTGGGATACGGCGCGGATCAGCGGCGCTGGCTGCTGTTCGTGGGACGCGTGGAAGAGGCCAAAGGCGCCCTGGATCTGTGCCGGGCCTTTGCGTCGTCAGCGGCGGCCGCGGACGGACGCGCCACGCTGGTCATGGTGGGCGGCGGCAAGGGGCTGGCCGCTTGCCAGGAGATCACGCGGGCGCTGGGCGAGCGCGTGCTGTTCGTCGGCTCGCGCAGCCACGACGAGGTGGCGCGCTGGATGGGCGCCTGCGACACGCTGGTTCTGCCCAGCCACCACGAGGGGACGCCCAACGTCGTGCTGGAGGCGCTGGCCTGTGGACGCCGGGCCATCGGCACCAACGTGGGCGGCATTCCCGACGTCATCAACGCGCCCGCGCTGGGCGAGCTGGTCCCGGTGGGTGACGTGCCCGCCCTGACGGCGGCCCTGGACCGCGCCGTGGCCAGCGACTACGACCCGCATGCGGTGGCGGCGCTGGGCGGGCGGCGAGGATGGGACGACAGCGCAGCGCGCTTGCACGCTGTCTTGGCCAGGGCGGTTCGCGAGCGCGGACCGTCGTCAGGCGAAACCTTCGCATCGGCGGCGTGAGGCGGACATGAAGTTGACGGACAGTAATCCGGGGATGGGTGCCAGCACGGGCGTGTCGACGTTCCACCCGCTGGTCAGCAAGGTGAGACGGGCCAGCGCCACCTTCCTGCCCGCGTCGATGCTGGTGCGGCGCGGGACCACCAAGAAGCGGCGTGTGGCCTTGACGTTCGATGACGGGCCCGACGAGATGACGCCCGAGTACCTGTCGCTGCTGGATCGGCTGGGCGTGCGGGCCACGTTTTTCCTGGTGGGGAAGAACTGCCAGGAACGGCGGTCGCTGGTGCTGGACATCGTGTCGCGCGGGCACGAGGTGGCCGGACACGGGTTCACGCACCGCCGGTTCACACACATGACGCCGCACGAGCTGCGCGACGAGCTGGCCAACACCAGCGGGCTGTTGCCGCCGGCGCGCACGCGGCGCCCGCTGGTGCGGCCGCCGCACGGGTCGACGTCGGTGCAGTCGCTGATTCGCTGCCTGCGGGCCGGGTACACCACCGTCCTGTGGTCCGCGGACTCGGGCGACGCACGGTTGAAGCAGTCGGACGAGGTGGCGGCGCAGCTGACGCCGGACCGCGTGGCGCCCGGCGACATCGTTCTCCTGCACGAGGGGCAGCGCTGGACGCTGGACGCGTTGCCGCGTATCGTCAGGGGCTTGCAAGGGGCGGGGTTCGAGCTTGTGACGGTCGGCGAGGTGCTGGCTCCGTGAGCGGCGGGACGGAGACAGGAGCCGCGTTTTCGAGCGTCAGCGGGCGCGTCGTCTGGCGCTTCGTCGAGCGCCTCCCCGGAGGAGAGCGCTGATCTTATGTGCGGCATCGTCGGAATCTTCAACTTCGGGGGCACGCCGCGCGACGACGGCGATGCGCTGCTGCGCATGCGCGACGCCATCAAGCACCGCGGGCCCGACGACGCCGGCGTCTACATGTCCAGCGATCGACGGGTCGCCCTGGGCCAGCGCCGGCTGAGCATCGTCGACCTGTCACCGGCTGGCCATCAGCCGATGTCCAACGAAGACGGCACGGTCTGGATCACGTTCAACGGCGAGATCTACAACCACGAATCGCTGCGCCCCGGTTTGCTGCAGAAGGGGCACAAGTTCCGGTCGCAGTCGGACACCGAGGCGATCATTCACCAGTACGAGGAAGACGGCCCCGACTGCCTGCACGCGCTGGACGGGATGTTCGCGCTGGGGATCTGGGACGAGGCGCGCGGCCGGCTGCTGCTGGCCCGCGATCGCATGGGGAAAAAGCCGCTCTATTATCGCGTGAGCGGCGGCAAGTTGCTGTTCGGGTCGGAGATCAAGGCGCTGCTGGCCCACCCCGAGGTCTCGCGCGATGTCGATCCCGAGGCGCTGAACCTGTACCTGACCTTCGGCAACGTGCCGCCGCCGTACACGCTGTTCGCCGGCATCAAGAAGCTGCCGGCCGGGCACCGGCTGATCGCCGACCGCCTGGGCAACATCACCATCGAACGATACTGGTCGGCGCTGGGCGACAAGCCCTGGCCGCGCCACGCCGACGAGGCAGAGAGCATCGCCAAGGTGGGCGATCTTCTGAAGCGCGCCGTGGCCAAACGCCTGATGAGCGACGTGCCCATCGCCTGCCTGCTGTCGGGCGGCGTCGATTCCAGCGCCATCGTCGGGATGATGAGCGCCCTGGTCAACCGGCCGCTGCAGACCTATTCGGTGGGCTTCGAGGGGTTCGGCGAGAACGAGAACTTCAACGACCAGCCGTTCGCGCGCCTGGTGGCCAAGCGGTTCGGCTGCGACCACCACGAGGTCAACGTCACCGCCAACGAGTGCCGCGACTATCTGCCCGAGCTGGTCTACGCCCAGGACGAGCCCATCGGCGATCCGGCCTGCCTGCCCATGCACTTTCTCTGTCGGGCGGCGCGCCGCGACGGCAACATCGTGCTTCTGGTCGGCGAAGGCAGCGACGAGGTGTTCGGCGGCTATCCGGACATGGCCCACCTGATCCAGACGGCGTCGCAGCGCTGGGACCGGGTGCGGCGGTTGCCGCGGTTTCTGCGGGCCGGCCTGCACACCGCCAGCCGCCTGCTGAAGGCGCCGCCCGGACGCATCGACATTCTCCGGCGGGCGCGCGACGGCGAACCGCTGTACTGGGGGCTGGAGGTCGTCTTCTGGGACACGGAGAAGCAAGATCTCTTGCAGTCCCAGACCTGGTCGCGCCTGGAGGCCGGCCGACCGTCACGCGCGGCCGAATACGTGCGCGGCGTGTACACGGAGCTGTTCGAGCGGCAGCCCAACGCCGATCTGATGCAGCAGATGTCGGCGCTGGAGCTGGCCAACCGGCTACCGGAGCTGTTGCTGATGCGGGTCGACAAGCTGTCGATGTCGCACTCCGTGGAGGCGCGGGCGCCGTTCCTGGACCACGAGCTGGTCTCGTACGGGTTGTCGTTGCCGCAGTCGCTGAAGATCCGCAACGGCAAGACCAAGTACGTGCTGAAGGAGGCCCTGAAGCCGCTGCTGCCGGAGGAGGTGCTGACGCGCAAGAAGCAGGGTTTCCGCGTGCCGCTGCCGGCCTGGCTGAAGGGGCCGCTGGCCGACTGGGCGAAACACCAGATCTTCAGCAGCCCCATCGCCGAGCGCGAATTCTTCAACAAGGGGTACATCGACGGCATGTGGCGCCGTCATCTGGCCGGCGTGCACGATCACAGCTTTGACCTGTGGTGCCTGGTCAACCTGGGGGCCTGGTATTCGCGATGGATCGACAACCGGGCGGCGGCGGCGTGAGCCCGTCGCCGGAGGTGCCGACCGTCCTTTATCTGGTCGACGGTCTGGGCCTGTCGGGCAAGACCAAGGCTATGGTCGACCTGGTGTGCGGTCTGGATCCGGAGCGCTATCGCCCGGTGGTGGCCTGTTTTGACAAGGAGCGCAGCCCGCTGCTTCAACCGCTGATCACCAGGAACGTGCCGCTGCACGAGATCCCCTGCCCCGACGGCCTGAACCTGGGTGTGATGTTGCGCCTGGGACGGCTGATGCGGCAGGTGCAGCCGACGGTGGTTCACTGTTACAACCCGCGCACGATGCTGTACGGCGGGATCGTGGCGCGCACGCTGGGGATCAAGGCCACGGTGGGCTCGCTGAGCGCGTTCGCCTGCCTGACGCCCGACCAGACGTACGATTTCCTGCCACAGAAGCTGTTCACGTCGTCGCGGCGCAATCGCCTGCGTAACCAGGTGGTGGCCCGCCTGATGGGCGCCCTGGTGACGGTGGCCCGCTCGCTGGGCGAGCGGTTCTGTCGCTTCAACGGCATCGACACCGCTCGCCTGCGCGTGGTCTCGTACGGCGTGGATCTGGGACGGTTCGACCGGGTCACGCCGTCGGAGATCGCCGCCTTTCGCCAGTCGATCGGCGTGCCGGACGGCGCGGTGCTGATCGGCAGCGTCGGACGCCTGGTGGAACAGAAGGATTACCCGACGCAGCTGCGCGCCATGGCCCACGCCCTGCGCGCGGCGCCGCAGCTGTGGATGGTGCTGGCCGGCGACGGTCCCCTGCGCGGCGAGCTGGAGGCGCTGGTGGCTTCGCTGGGCATCGGCGGGCGGGTGAAGTTCCTGGGGCACTGCACGACGGTGCCGGTGCTGTTGCGGTCGATGGACATCTTCGTGCTGGCCTCCAAGTTCGAACCCTACGGCGTGGCGGTGCTGGAGGCCAAGGCGGCGGCCACGGCCATCGCCGCCACCGACGTCAACGAGCTGCCCGAGCTGGTGCCCGACGGGGAGATGGGCCTGCTGTCGCCGTCGGGAAAACCGGAGGCCATGGGCGACGCCTTCGCGCGGCTGGCCAATGACGCGAACCTGCGGCGGATGCTGGGGAAGAACGCCGCCGCGGATGCGTTCAAACGACACAGTCTGACCGCCGCCATTGACGGCTACCAAGCGATCTATGATGACGTCCGTCTAGTCCGTTCACACCAGCAAGGGCGCGCCGGGCGCGCCGCAGCCTAATTGAAAGCGAGGAATCATGTCAGCGATTTGCGGGATCGTAGGAGCAGGCGCCGCCGAGGCAAAGGGAACGCGAGATCTCGCCATCATGCTGGAGATGCTGAAGACGCGCGGGCCCGACGGCGTGGCCCGCCACGTGACCCCCGCCGGCACGGCCTCGGGACAGGCGCCGGTGGCGCTGGGGTTCCGGTTGCTGCGCGTGGTTCCCACCGATCCCCCGCCGGCGGTGGCCCGCACCGAAGACGGGATCAGCTATGCGGTGGCCGACGGACGCGTGTTCAACGCTGATCAGATCCGCGAGCACCTGAAGGGACGCGGGCGCAGCACACGCACCGCCGACGCGGCCGAGCTGCTGCTGAACATTTACGACGTCGAGGGCGTGGACGGTTTCCGCCGCGTCGACGGACAGTTCGCCGTGGCCATCTGGGACGGGCGCAAGAAGACGCTGGTGCTGGCCCGCGACTTTCTGGGCGTGCGCCCGGTCTACTATCACGTCGGTCGCGGCGGGATCGTGTTCGCCTCCGAGATCAAGGCGCTGCTGGCGGTGCCCGAGGTGCCGGTGGCGGTGGACGAGGTGGCGGTGTCGCACTATCTGACGTTCCTGACGGTGCCGGGACCGCGCACGCTGTTCGGCGGCGTGCAGAAGGTGCCGGCCGGCGCCGCGGTGTTCTACGCGGCCGACGGCACCACCAGCACGAAGACGTTCTGGGACCTCTTGCAGGATCCCGTGCCGGAGGTCGACGACGAGCAGTTCTACGTCAAGCGCGTGCGCGAGCTGCACGAGGGGGCCGTGCGGCGTCGCTTTGTGCCGGGGCCCATCGCCGCGCTGGTCAGCGGCGGCAACGATTCCAGCGCCAACGCCGCCCTGCTGGCCAAGCAGGTGGCCCGCCCCGACGATCTGCACACCTTCACCGTGGGCCTGGCCGAGTACGAGGGCGACGAGAAGTACAGCGACATGAAGTACGCCCGCCAGGTGGCGGAGCTGATCAAGTCGCAGCACCACGAGAAGCTGATGAACGTCGACGAGTTCCTGGAGACCATCCCCATCGCCGCCGACGCGATGGACGATCTGGTGTCCGAGCCGTCCAGCGTCTTCCTGTATCAGGCGTTGAAGATGGCCAAGGATCAGGGGCTGAAGATGGTGATGACCGGCGAGGCCAACGACGAGCTGTCGTGCGGCCACGGCGAGATGATCAAGATCCGGGCCCGGTACTATGAACGCTGGCTGCCCTTCCTGAAGCTGCCCGGCGTGGTGCGCAAGCTGGCCGCCATGGCGGCGCCCATGATCGCGCCCAAGCGCACCGACCTTCTGCGGCGGGCGGCCTCCGGCGAGGAGTACTTCTGGAACTTCGAGATCGGCTGGCCCGAGTCAGAGCGCGAATCCATCCTGTCGCCGCAAGCCTTGCGCGCCACGGCAGGCGAGCTGCCCGGGGCCGTGGTGGCCCGCGACGCCGCCCGCCTGAAGGACAGCGCGCACGGCAACCGCGATTACCTGAACCACATCATCTACCGCATGATGCAGGACTATTACTTCGGCAACCTGATGCTGGGAAAGCTGGACCTGCTGTCGTCGCACCTCAGCCTGGAATCGCGCTGCCCGTACACGGAGCCGGCCTACGCGCACTTCGTTTACAACATCCCGGCCAAGTTCAAGCAGAAGGACGGGGTGGTGAAGTACTTCTTCAAGAAGGCCATCGAAGGGCTGTTGCCGGATTCGATCATCTATCGCCCCAAGCAGGGGTTCCGCACGCCGGTGGTCGAGATGTTCCGCGGTCGCCTGGGCGACTGGGGGCGCGGCTATCTGCTGGACGACGGCCTGACCAAGACCGGTTTCCTGCGCCGCGATCAGATCGCCACGCTGCTGCAGAACCACAAGAACGGCACCGCTGACTACAGCAACCGGCTGTGGACGGTGCTGGTGCTGAACCTGTGGCACCGGCGCTGGATCGCGGGCGGGCGGCCGAC
>DATLVT010000108.1:0-11302 GCA_035577105.1 Polyangia bacterium | reverse complement strand
ATTTGGTCAGCCCCTCGACGATGCCCAGGCTGAACCCGGTCAGGATCGAGCCGCCGATGGAGCCCATGCCGCCGATGACCACCACGGCGAACACCACGATGATCAGGTTCGCCCCCATCAGCGGGCTGACCTGGTAGATGGGCGCGGCCATCACGCCGGCCAGCGCGGCCAGGCCCACGCCAAAGCCGTAGGTCAGCGTGATCATGGCCGGCACGTTGATCCCGAAGGCCTGCACCAGCGTCGGGTTTTCCGTGGCCGCGCGCAGATAGGATCCCAGCTTGGTGCGCTCGATGACGAACCAGGTGCCGCCGCAGATCACCGCCGACAGGACGATCACCCACAGGCGATAGCGGGGCAGAAACATGAACCCCAGGTCAAAGGCGCCGGCGAACATGGGCGGCAATCGGTAGGGCAGGCCGGAGCTGCCAAAGATGTTCGTGAAGATCCCCTGCAGCACCAGGGCGATGCCGAAGGTCAGCAGAAGGCCGTAGAGGTGGTCCAGGTTCGCCAGGCGCGACAGCATCAGGCGCTGGATGACGATGCCGGTGGCCGCCACACCCAGGGGGACCAGCAACAACGCCCACCAGTAACCCAGCCCGGTGTGCTCCAGCAGGAACCAGGCCCCGAAGGCGCCCAGCATGTACTGGGCGCCGTGGGCGAAGTTGATGATGTTCAGCAGGCCGAAGATCACCGCCAGCCCCAGCGACAGCATCGCGTAGAAGGCGCCGTTGATGAGGCCGATCAGCAGCTGGCCGAAGAGGGCTTGCACGTCAGCGCTCGGCCCAAGGCCCGAAAGAGCCGAAAGGTCGGTTGGTTGATCGGTTGATCACGAAGAAGGGGCGAACTGTATGCGAAGCCGCAGCAGGCGGCGAGGGGACCTGCTGCGGCGCTGAGTTATTTCACCAGTGGACACGCGCCCAGCGCGACGGGACGGAAGGCCTGATCCGCCGGGATGGTGGCGCGCAGCTTGTAATAGTCCCAGGGGTGCTTCGATTCGGCCGGCTTCTTCACCTCGTAGAGATAGACCGGGTGAATCTTGCGTCCGTCGGCGCGGATCGTCCCTTTGCCGAACAGCCCGTCGTCGGTGGGCATCGCCTTCATCTTGGCCACCACCTTGGTGCCGTCGTCGCTCTTCAGCGCCTCGATGGCCTTCAGGTAGTGCCGGATCGCCGAGTAGACACCGGCGTGAACCATGGTGGGGTGAATCCCCTTGTTCTGGGCGGCGAACTTCTTGGCGAAGGCGCGCGTCTCCGCGTCCCGGTCCCAGTAAAACGTGCTGCTCAGGATCAGTCCCTGCGCGGTGGGCAGTCCCAGCGCGTGCACGTCGGTGATGAACACCAGGAGGCCTGCCAGGCTCTGGCCGCCCTTGCCAAGGCCGAACTCGGAGGCCTGCTTGATGGCGTTGACGGTGTCGCCGCCGGCGTTGGCCAGGCCGATGATCTTCGCCTTCGACGCCTGGGCCTGCAGCAGGAACGAGCTGAAGTCCTGGGTGTTCAGCGGGTGGCGCACCTTGCCCAGCACCTTGCCGCCGTCCTTCAGCACCACCGCCTCGGTGTTCGCCTCCAGCGACTGGCCGAAGGCATAGTCGGCGGTCAGAAAGAACCAGGTGTCACCGCCGGTCTTGACGATGGCCTCGCCGGTGCTGTGGGCCAGCATCCAGGTGTCGTAGGTCCAGTGGATGGTGTTCGGCGTGCAGGCCTTGCCGGTCAGATCGGCGGTCCCGGCGCCCGACACCAGCAGCACCTTGCCCTTGTCCTTGGTGATCTGGCTGACCGCCAGGGCCACGCCGCTGTTGGGCACGTCGACGATGGCGTCGACCTTGTCGACGTCGTACCACTGGCGGGCGATGTTCGATCCGATGTCGGCCTTGTTCTGGTGGTCGGCCGAGACGATGGCGACCTTGATGCCGCGCTTTTCGATGCCCGAATCCTCGACCGCCAGTTTCGCCGCCACGACGGAGCCGGCGCCCGCCAGATCGGTGTAGAGACTGGACATGTCCGAAAGGACGCCGATCTTGATGACGCCGTCAGAGATCTCCGCCTGGGCCCTGCCCGCGGCAAGCACGCTGCCGACAGCCAGCGCCAGCCAAGTTGTGGTCGATTTTCGCATGTGTCGCCTCTCTCTTTTGTCTTTGTCTATGGGGGTGGTCGCACCCGGTCGTCAAACGCCAAGGTAGCGGTGCAGCTTGTCCTGATTCGCGTGCAGCTCGGCGCTGGCGAACGTCTCTACGATAACTCCGTGCTCCATGACGTAGTGGCGATCGGCGACGGTGGCCGCAAAGTGAAAGTTCTGTTCGACCAGCAGGATGGTGAAGCCCTGGGCCTTGAGGTCGACGATGGTGCGCCCGATCTGCTGGACGATGACCGGGGCCAGACCTTCCGTCGGCTCGTCGAGCAACAGCAGGCGCGCGCCGGTGCGCAGGATACGGCCGATGGCCAGCATCTGCTGCTCGCCGCCGGACAGCTTGGTGCCGGGGCTGTTCCGCCGTTCCTTGAGGGCGGGAAACATCGTGAAGATCTGCTGGACGTCCAGGCCCCCGGGGCGAAGCTGGGGCGGCAACAGCAAGTTCTCCTCGACGGTGAGGCTGGCGAAGATGCCGCGCTCTTCCGGGCACCAGGCCAGGCCGCGCCGGGCCACCTGGTGCGAAGGCAGGCGGATGGTCTCGGCGCCGTCGACGGTGATCGAGCCCGTGCGACGGGAGAGGACGCCGACGCCCATCAACGCCTTCAGCGTGGTGGTCTTGCCGGCGCCGTTGCGGCCGAGGAGGGTGACCACCTGTCCCTGGGCCACGTCAAAGCTGACGCCATGAAGAATGTGCGATTCGCCGTACCAGGCCTGCAGATCTCGAACGGCCAGCAAGGGCCGGGTCGACGCCGTCGACGCCGGTGTCGCGCGCGCCGGCGCGAGCCCGGCGGTTGCGCCGGCTTGTGCTTCAGGCATGGCTGGCACCCAGATAGGCTTCGATGACCGCCGGGTTCTTCGACACGGTCTCGTAATCGCCTTCGGCAAGCACCTCGCCCCGGGCCAGTACCGTTACGCGATGACAGAGGGCCGACACGACCGACAGGTTGTGCTCGACCATCAGCACTGTTCGATCGGCGGCGGCGCTCTTGATGAGGGCGGTGATCCGCTCGACGTCCTCCTGGGTCATCCCCGCCGTCGGCTCGTCGAGGAGCAACAGCTCGGGCTCCAGCGCCAGCGTGGTGGCGATCTCCAGCGCGCGCTTGCGCCCGTAGGGCAGCTCGACCGCGAACCGGTCTTCGAACCCATCCAGCCCGACGGCGTCCAGCAGGGCGCGGGCCCGGTCGTGCAGATCGTGCAGCGTGCGCTCTGACCGCCAGAAATTCATGGAGTGGCCCCGCCGCCGCTGCAGGGCCAGACGCACGTTCTCCAGCACCGTCAGGTGGGGAAAAACCGCGGAGATCTGAAATGACCGCACCAGACCCAGTCGGGCGATGGCGGCCGGGGGCAGGCCCGTGATCTCTTTGCCCTTGAAGAAGATCCGGCCGCGGGTCGGGGTCAGAAAATGCGTCAGCAGGTTGAAGCAGGTGGTCTTGCCGGCGCCGTTCGGTCCGATCAGGGCGTGCACGGTGCCACGCTGGACCTGCAGGTCGACGTCGCTGACGGCCACGAAGCCCTTGAACTCTTTGGTCAGCCCCCGAGCTTCTAGTATCGCGTCGTCTACCATTTGGGTGCTCGAGAGCGCTCAGCGGTTGGGCCAATATAGACGTTCATGCGGTGATTGGCAGGCAGATATTCGGAGCCGTGTTTTCGTGCGGTTTTTTCGTTCCAATTGATGAACCACCTTCGCTCCGCGGCGGTTCCTGTCTTACGTGGGTACTCGCGTTGACCACAAGCCGAAGGGCACTTCGAAGATGGCTTCGAAGATTACTGCGAATCACTGCAATGAGGGGAACGTCATGAAAGCCTCGAATGGCTGGACCAGACTGGCAACCCGTGGCGCAGTCGCGCTGGCGGCGGTGTCCGTCTTTGGCTTGTTTGGATGCTCTGGCGCCGTCGGAAACAACGGGCCCGGACCGAGCGGCGGCGGCGGAACGGGAACCGGTCCGACCGGCGGCAGCGGGGGAATTTCTGGCGGCAAGCCCAGCGACGTCAGCGGGCCCATCGTCGGTTTGCCGGCGCCCTCGTCGCGCCTGGTTCGACTCAACAGCAAGCAGTGGGAGAACAGCGTCAAGGATCTCCTTCATCTGTCAGCGCCGCTGGGATATTCCAGCAACTTCGTCACCGAACCCCTGCAGACGTCGTTCGATACCAACGGCAGCGTCCTCACCATCGAATCGAACCAGTGGTCGGGGTACAAGCGGGCCGCGCTGGATGTCGCCAAGAAGGTGTCACGCGATCCCCAGTTGCTGGCCCTGGTGGCCCCGCCGGCGGCCGACGCGGCGACGCGCGCCAAGTCGTTCATCCGGGATTTCGGGTTGCGCACCTTCCGCAGGCCGCTGACCGACGCGGACATCACCCGTTACAACGATCTGTTCACCAAGGGCGCCACGCTGCTGGCCACGGGAGACGCCTTCGCCGACGGCGTGGAGATGGTCCTCCGAGCGTTTTTCCAGTCGCCCAATTTTCTTTACCGGATCGAGACCAGCGACACGGTCAACGGCGGCAAGATCCCGCTGGGTGACTATGAAATCGCCAGCCGCCTGTCGTACAGCCTGACCAACTCGACGCCTGACGACACGCTCTTGTCGGCGGCGTCGGCCAAGATGCTGCAGTCGCGGGACAACGTGCTGACCCAGGCGCAGCGCCTGATCACCTCGCCCGCCGGGCAGGCCACGGTCTCCGACTTTCACTATCAGCTGCTGCACCTGGAGAACGACGATCAGATCATGAAGGACGCCACCAAGGCGCCGGCCTTCACCGCTGACCTCAACGCCTCGCTGAAGGACGAGACACTGACCTTCGTCAAGGACGTCATCTTCGGTCAAAGCAAAGGCATCGCCGAGCTGCTCTCGGCGTCCTACACCTTCGCCAACAGCAAGGTGGCCAAGGTCTATGGCATGGCGGTCAACGCGCCGGCGGCCGGACAACCGGATCCGTTCGTGAAGGTGAATCTGGATCCCACCCAGCGGGCGGGCATCCTGACCCAGGCCGGGTTTCTGTCCTTCTACGCCGACCAGCAGACCCCCAGCATCATCTTGCGCGGCGTCCGGATCGCCCAGGACATATTGTGCGCCGACATCCCGCCGCCCCCGAACACCATTCCGCCGCTGGCTGACCTGGCGCCGAACTCGACCAACCGAAAGCGCGTCGAGAATCAGACCAAGGACGCGCCTTGCAATACCTGCCACACGACGCTGATCAACCCACTGGGGTTCGCCTTTGAAAACCTGGACGGGTTCGCTCAGTTTCGAACCCAGGAGAACGGCCAGCCCATCGACGCCAGCGCCAAGTACACCCTGGACGGCAAGGAGGTGTCGTTCAACGGCCCCGTCGAGCTGATGAAGGTGGTGTCGCAGAGCCAGCAGGCCAACGACTGTTACTCGCGCCACCTGGCCGAGTACCTGTACGGCCGCAAGATCGACAGCACCAACGACGCCGACGCCAGCCTGATCAGCCAGGCCGGCGCGCGATCGAAAGCCTACCCGTCGGCAAAGGACCTCATGGTCAAACTGGTGACCGCCGACGAATTCCTGAATCGGGCACCGTGAGGAAATTGACAACATGAAAAGCCAAAGCCAAAGCAAGAGCCCGAGCATCCACGTGAACAAACGGACCGTCAGCCGGCGCCGGTTTCTGCGCGGCATGGGCGGCGTGGTGGTGGGTCTGCCCGCTCTCGACGTCTTTCAGCGGCGGGCGAGCGGGGCGGTGCCGCCGCCCACGAAGAAGATCTATTCGGCCTGGATGCTGCAAAATTGCGGGCTGGTGCAGGGGCCGCACTTTGGCACCGGTGGCGGGCCCATCACCGCCGTGGTGGCCAATGCGCCGCCCGAGACAGACATGTTCTGGCCCAAGGCGACCGGCAGCATCACCGCCGCGGCGATGATGGGCGCCGACGCCGACCAGGCCACCAGCCAGCTGGTTGATTACGCCAGCAAGTTGATCTTCGTGCGCGGCAGCAGCTTCAAGCATTCGTTCCAGCACGGCGGTGGGCCGGTGGCGGCCATGACCGGCGCGCCGGTGACGGGGGTCTATCCGCGCGAGAATCCAAAGTCAGAGTCGGCCGAGTTTTTCATCTCGCGCATGATGAACGGCGGCAAGCCGCCGTTGACGCTTTACGTGGGTCGCAAGAACCAGTTCCGTGACGACTGCTTCTCGTTCGGGCTGGGCGGCGGCAACCCGCGCGTCGGGGAGAGCAACCCGTTCAACGTCTATCAGGACATCACCGGGCTGACCGGCGCGATGAAGGCAGATCCGGCCATGGTGGCCAAGCTGGCGGCCCAGGATCTGTCGGTCAACGACCTTGTCCGCGGCGAACTGAAAGATCTGCTGGCCCGCACCGACCTGAGCATGGACGACCGTCACCGCATCGATCTGCATCTCTCCAGCATCCGCGAGATGGAGATGAACATGACGACGGTGCTGGGGCCCATGCTGGACGCCACCGCCCTCACCAACATCAACGGCAAGCACGAGCAGGACGCCTTCATCGAGAGCGCGGCGTTGATGCAGATGGATCTGATCGCCTTTGCCTTCGCGTCGGACCTGTACCGCAGCGCCGCGGTCCAGATCGGCGGGGCCAACGATCACACCCGGTACACGGTGGACGGCGTGCTGGCGCCCGCTTATCACCCGGTCTCGCACCGCAACAACTCGGACGGTCAGAACGGGCCGCTGATCGCCAACTCTGTGCAGCTGCACCACGGGATCGACAAGATTCACGCCCGCATGTTCAAGAGACTGCTGGACAAGATGGCCGCGTACACCTTGCCGCAGGGGGGGACGCTGCTGGATTCCAGCGTGAACGTGTGGACCAACTCGCTGGACGACGGGCCCACCCACGGCAGCAACAACATCCCGTACGTTCTGGCCGGCGGCGCCGCCGGCTTCTTGAAGACGGGCATTCACATGGTGCTGCCGATGGGGTCCGCCAATAACCTGGTCCTGAACACCGTGGTCAGCGCCGCCGGCTGCCGCAAGGCAAACGGCGACCTGGTCGACAACTTTGGCGACCCCGCCTTCCCGGGGCTCATCCCCGAGATCATCGCGTAAGAGCTATTCGCCGTGGAGCGCGAGGGCGGACGGTCGTCGGGGACGTCGTTGTCTTGCGACTGAACAGATGATCAGGTAACGTGAACGCCGGTTCACATGAGCACCGCATTGGAATCGGTCCATTCGGGACCGCTGCTGGCGCCCCGCATCTGCTGCCTGGACCTGGATACCTTCTTCGTTTCCGTCGAACGCGTGCTCGATCCGTCGCTGGAGGGGAAGCCGGTCGTGGTGGGCGGTCGACCAGGGAGCCGCGGCGTGGTGACCGCCGCCAGTTACGAGGTGCGCCGCCAGGGCGTCAAGTCAGGCATGTCGCTGATCGAAGCCGGCCGGCTGGCACCTGACGCCGTCTATTTGCCCACGCGCGGGGACACCTACGGGAAGTACGCAGACCGCGTGAGAGAGATCGCGCATCGCTATTCACCGGTGGTGGTGGTGGCCAGCATCGATGAGATGTTTCTGGATCTGTCCGGGTGCGAGCGCCTGTACGGACGCCCGGGTGACGAGAACGGCGACGTGGCCATCGAACGCGCCGTCCTGGATTTCACCAGGGCGATCGACGACGAGCTGGGTCTGCCTGCCAGCGCCGGTCTTGCCACCAGCAAGGTGATGGCGAAGGTGGCGTCCAGTCTGGCCAAGCCGCGCGGCGTGATGCTGGTTCCCGCCGGGGTGGAACGCGCCGTGCTGGCGCCGCTGCCGGTGCGGGCGTTTCCGGGCATCGGTCCGGTCGGTGAGGAGAAGCTGCACGCCGCCGGCTATCAAACATTAGGCGCCGTCGCCGATGCGGACGTCATCGAGCTCCGCAAGATCTTCGGCGCCTGGGCGCCGTCGATCCTTCGCGGCGTCCAGGGTCAGGGCTGTGGCGCTCTTGGTCGCGAACGTCCGGCATTTGCAGAACACGATCCCGAGGGCGAGACCGTCGGCAGCATCTCCAATGAACGGACCTTTCGCCATGACGTCTCCGATCCAGCCTCGATCGAGTCCGTGCTGTGCGGGCTCTGCGAGCGCGTCTGCTGGCGAGCCCGCAAGCGGCACATCAAGGCACGCACGGTCACCCTCAAGCTGCGTTACGCCGACTTTCACACGCTGACCCGCTCTCGCACGATGGGACCGACCCACTCCGAGCTGGAGCTTTACCCCATCGTCAAGGAGATGCTGACCAGGGCCCGGACGCGTCCTCTCCCGGTGCGTCTCCTCGGTGTGCAGCTATCCGGTCTGGGCATGTTCGAGCAGCTCTCCCTTTTCGATCAGCACGAAAGGGTCGGCGCTGTCGTCGATCGCATCCGCGCACGCTACGGATTCTCGATGGTCACCCTGGCAACGCAGCTGGGCCAGTCCGGCAAGACCCTGGTCGGTCGCTGATGTCTGGGCGCCCCGGGACGCGCGCGACTGGCTGCCAGATTGTCTTCGGATATGCGGGAGCTGACGCGGGCCGGGATCCGCTTCCGTCACCGCAATTACACCGAGGACGAGCTCGAACTCGCGCTTCGCCGCATCTTGCTGGGTGACGACCTTTTTCGGCGCGCCCGGCCGGCCAGTCCGCTGCTCGCGCCATGAGCGACGAGGGCGCAGGCGATTTTTTGATTCGCTTGACCGCCAAGCTGGCTGTCGCGGGTGTGCCCAACATGGTGAGTGACCGAGCTTGGCCTCGACGACCTTTTGCGACAGGTACGCGGCGACGCGACGTCACCGGCGTGACGTCGAAGGAGCGTTCCCTTTCGATCTCCGTCGATCACGGAGGCGCGCAGCCCGCGCCGCCGCCGCTTCGGCAGGTCGGGAAGTTCGAGGTGCAGGTGCCGTTCATCAGCTCGATGGGGCCGTCGAGCATCGTGGCGCCCATGAAGATCGTCAGCTTGGACATGGGATGGGTGGCGTCGGTGTCGGGGGCGGTGATCAGGAAGCGGCGGCCGCCGGCGGTCAGGTCGAAGGTGTCCTTGCAGTTGTGGAGGGAGCCCTTGTAGGCGGTGGCCAGGGCGGCGGCGTCGGTGACGCAGACATTGCCGGCGGGCGTCTCGATGCCGAAGCGGAAGGCGCCCCAGGCCGAGGTGCCGGAGGTGCCAGCACGATTGCCCGTCTCCAGGGCCAGGCGAACGCGGTAGCGGCCGTCGGCGCTGGCCTTGGTGGCGATCTGGAAAAAGCCCTCGGCGGCGCGCAGGCCGGTGAAGCAGGCGTCCAGGGTTGGTCCTCCGCCGACGGGCAGGTCGTTGCCCGGGCCGTCGCTGCTGGTGTCGGCGCGGCTGTCGGCGACGGTGCCGCCGGAGCCCGCGCCGCCGGTGCCCGGTTGGTTGTTTCCCCCGGAGCCCGGCTGGCCGCCGCTGCCAGTGGCGCCGCCGCTGCCGGTGGCACCGCCGCTGCCGGTGGCGCCGCCGCTGCCGCCGCTGCCACCGCTGCCGCCGCTGCCGGGGGCGCCGCCGCTGCCGCCGCTGCCGGGGGTATCGGACGCACAGGCGTTGCCGGTCAGGGTGGCCAACAGTGCCAGCCAGATCCAGTCGTGTCTCGGGCGTGCGGTCATGGGCGGGTTCCTTTCATGGTTCGGTCAGTCCCGCCGTCTGGTAGGGGCGGACTTGCTTGACGACGACGCGGTTGTCCGCGGTCAATTTGATTTCCAGGTCCAGGCTGAGGTTCAGCACGTCGGGATAGACGTTGCTTGCAAAGTGATCCTGAATGGTGGCCAGCAAGCTGCTCAGCGTGGCCAGATGGGCGTCGTCCCAGATTGGCTGCGGCGACAGCGACGACGGGGTGATCACCCGGACGTCGGTGGGCCCATCGTCGGGGCCGCGGCGGAAGGTCATCACCTCGGCGACCTGCAGCGGGTCGGGGGGGCGCACCACCGGGTTGCCGCCGCTCTGCGAGACCACCCGGGTCAGCGGCGCGCCGTCGCTGGCCGGCAGGTTGGTCAGCACCACGGCGTCCGCGCGTTCCAGCACGAACGATGGGTCGACGGCGATGCCCATCAAGACGTCGGCCTGGTTCATCCCGAAGTACGCGCGTTCTTCAAACGCGCGTTCGTTCCACAGGCTGGCGAACACCTTGCGCACGGCCCGGGCCACCGACCGTTCCTTGGTCAGGTCACCCTTGAGGTCGGTGATGATGTCGACGAGCCAGTCCCGCTCTGGGTGCTGGGTCCATTCGTCCAGTCGCTGGTCCAGGCGCGCCTGAAGATCGGCGTGCTCGGCGGCGGTCACGCACGCCGACGGTCCAGCGTCGTTGCCGTCGTCGTCGTCGGCAAAACAGCCGCGCGCCGAATCGTACAGGCCGGCGCCGCTGCTGGTCTCGCCGTCCTCGGCGTTGCTGCTGCTGCGGAACTTCAGCGGGATGGTGGCATAGCCTTCCCCGAAGGCTGCGCGCGCCGCCTGGCGAATGCGATCCAGCAGGCCGTCCGGCAAGGGCGCCGCCTCGATGGCCTTCTGCAGGTCGGCGAGGCCGGTGCGGCGGTAGGCGGCGTCGGCGGCGGTGCGCGGGTCAGCCAGGAAGGTGGTGATCCGGGCGCCGACGTCGCTGCCGTCGCGAAAATCGCGGTACACCGAGAAGGGGATCCCGAACCCGGGCACGCGGTTGTCAGCGGGCAGCACGTGAAACAGCTCGCCCAGGTTGGCGGCCTTCACGCCATAGGCGGACGCTCCGGAGGCTCCCAGCTGGGTATAGTCCTGCAACCGCTGTTCGGTGAGATCTCCGGTCAGCGGGCGCACCGGCGGGCGGCGCACGGCCCAGAAGGCGTCAGCGTCTTCCAGGCGTGCCGCCTCCAGGCGCGCTTCGTTCTCTTTCACCGCCAGATGGGCCAGCTTGCCGTCCAGCAGCGTCACGGCCGAGTTGTCATAGATGTCGGAGATCCGCACGCTGGGGATCATCTTTTCGCGCAAGCGCAGGTTGACGTGGCTGTGCAGGTTCTGCGGCAGCGCCGTGATCAGCCCGGCCACCAGCCCCAGGTCGTCGAACGAGCCCTCGGTGACCAGGATGTCGCGCGGCCCCCACTCCAGCGGGCGAACGCCTTTCGGGACCACGCGCAGATAGCCGTACCCTTCGCCCAGGCTGTACCCCTCGGCGGCCACCACCGGCTTCAGCGTCGCCAGATCCACCACGGGCACGCCGCGCGCCGCCAGCGCCGGCGCCTTGGCGGCCAGGTCGCGCGCCT
>DATLVT010000107.1:0-3914 GCA_035577105.1 Polyangia bacterium | reverse complement strand
CGAACGTCCAGCCGGCGGGCGGCGCCGGGATCGGCGGCCTTTGCCGAAAATCGACGGGTGGCGTGTTCCTTAACGGCGATGCGTCGATCACGAGTTCAAACGTTTTTCAGTAACACCAAAAGGAGAGAGCGAGTCATGAGGATGAATAGTCGATTGTCTGTTTCGTGGGTGGGGCGTTGTCTGGGGATGGCGGCGTTGAGCGTGGGCGCCCTGCTGGCCACCGGCGGCCGCGCCTGGGCGGTGGCGCCGACGGTGACCTTCGACGACAACACCACCAACGGCAACTGCACGCTGCGCGAGGCGATCCGCAGCGTCAACGAACAGAGGAAGATCGACGCCTGCAACTGGACCGCCGGTGACACCACCGTCTACCTGGCGAACCTGACGTACAGCATCTCGTCGGCGGCGGGCCTCGGCTCGATCACCATCACCGCGCCCAGCATCAACATCTTCGGCGCTGGCTATCGCGTCTCGACCATCGATTTCGGCGGCAGCAACACGGCGTCGCTGATCGTGGCCCCGTCGGACGGCAGCGCGTTGATCACCGACGTGACGATGCAAAACTCGTCCACCACGGCCGTGCGCATCGACACCGCCGTCTCGGTGACGTTGACCAAGGTGAAGATCAACCACATGGGCTCGCTGTACAACGGCGGGTCCTGCATCAAGTTGATCGCCGGCCACGTCGACTTCGACAACTCGGAGATGGCCGACTGTGGGGGGACGGGAATCGTCGTCTCCGAAGGGGCCAGCGCGAACGTCGTGCAGTCGACGATCACCCGTTCGCAAGGCGAGCGCGGCGGCGCCATCCAGAACGCCGGTCGGTTGCGCGTCGAACGGTCGACGCTGGGCGCCAACGTCTCGACCGTTTACGGCGCCGCCATCTTGAACCTGGGCACCGCGGCCATCTACGGGTCGACCATCGCCTACAACAACTCGGGGACCAGCGGGTATGCCTCCGGCGCCCTCGACAACACGGCGACCGGCTCGATGACCATCCAGTACAGCATCGTCGCCAACAACATAGCGAAGTCGGCGCCGTTTCACGCGAACTGCTTCGTGGAGACAGGCGCGTCGGCCATCACGTCGCGGGGGTACAACGTCGATGGCGAGCAGGCGGGTTACAACTGCTTTGCGTCGCCGCAGGCCACTGACGTCACGGGCGATCCCAGGCTCAACCGCGACGGCAACAACAGCCCTATCTTCGCGGGCGGCATCGGCGCTGTCTATGTCCCGGCTCCGACCTCGGTGGCGGAGCGCACGATTCCGAGCTCGACGACGATGTGCCAGATCCCCGACCAGCGCGGCGTGGCCCGCTTTCACCTTGCCAATTGCGACATCGGCGCGACCGAACGCTTGGAGGTGTTGATGGTGAACGGCAGCCCACCGATGGCGGGCGACATCGTGCTCAACTCCTTGCTGGGCACCATCGGCGCCAACCTCACCTCCGTCACCGACACCGCCGCCACCGCCTCGATGGCCATTAACAAGGCGCTGGTCGTGATCTCGGAGAGCGTGACGTCGGCCAACGTGAACACCAAGTTTCGCGACACCAGCACGCCCGTCCTGAACCTGGAGCCGCTGCTGGTCGACGACCTGCGCATGACGGGGCCGACGCAGGGGACGAACTACGACGTCACGACCGGCACCACCGTCACCATGACCGGCGCCCGCGGCGGCGCCCTGGAGGTGCCGCACCTGTTCGGCTCCGTCGACAGTCCGGTGGTCGTCATCGGCAGCACGCAGAACATGGGGTGGATCAAGGCGCCCAGCGGCACGAACCCGGTGATCTCGGCGACGTCCTCCAGCGACACCTCGCGGAAGATGCTGATCAAGTTCTCCCAGGGCAGCACGATGTACAACGGCTTCGTGGCGCCGGGTGCCCGGACCACGTACTTCGCCACCGACGCCGCCTGCGCCTATTCCAACGCCGACGGAAAGACCATGCTCACCGAGGTGATGGTGTACGCCGCCGCGCCGTAGCCGACAAAAGCCCGGCCGCAAGGCGGCCGGGCCCCCGGCGCTATCGATCCCAGGAACAGCCCGTCTGCACGGTTACCCCCGCGGACGACGGACGTCGGTGGATCTTGCAGATCCGTCTTCCTTGACGCCGCCGTCCCGGGACGGGCAGATCATGTCGTCGGCATCGTGATCGCCCTTGGGTTTGTTTGCCTTGGCGTCGTTGTGTCCGACGCCGCCATCTTCGGAGCGTTCGGCAGCGTCTTTTGTTCCGCCGGCGTCTCGACCCGCGTGGTCCTTGACGCCGTCGTCGTCCTTGCGGAGGCCACGGTCATCATCTCCAGCGCGGTGCTCCCGAAGATCGCGGCAACCGAGTTTACCGCAATCGTCATCGTCGTCGTGCTCGCCCCTCTCGGCGCGGGAACCTCCGTCGCCCTTCTTCGCCGTCAGGTCGCCCTTGCCGGCGTCGGCATGTTCGACCTTCGCCTTCGGGTGAACGGCGCAGACGAATGTGTCCACTTTCCCGTCGTCGTCAACATCGCGGGGCTCCTTCGTGGCGCCTCCCGGCGTGGAGACGCACCTCATGTGGCCGCCGCCTGTATCGAAGCAGCTCTGGATTGAGGCGGCGGTTGTGTCGACCGGCGTGCCGTTGGAACACGCAAGGGGCCCGACAAGAAACAAGATCATCGCGAGCAATGACGAATGTTTCATGGATCAGTTCCTTTCATTTGATTGCTTCGTTCGCGCTTCTCGTCCCGACGATGCGGCGTTCACGGTGCTCAAGAGCGACCGCGCCAGACTTGTCACCGCTTCGTTGAACGTCCGACGATCGGTGGCCGCGCGGTGTTCCTATCGTCCGCCGAACATCGCCAAGGCATCAGAATTCCACCGCGGCGACTTGCCAGTTCAAGGCCCGTGGAACGAAGAAAGCGAGACGGCATGCTGTGCTGGTGAGCAGCAAGAAACTTGCAGGCCCATACAAGTTTCTTGCTGTGGCGCCATCCTCAGTGAGCTTACGCTGGGACGGCCACTGAACTGTTCTGCAACCAACCCGCGTGACGTTCAGGAGAGACGTTTTTTACGACACTCTCGTCACTCGCCACCTAGATTTGAAGGAATAGATTCGGCAGCCCGCGGTTGAAGATACCAACTGGAGGAACACCGATGCGCGCCAACGAACGTGCGACATGACCGCTGAACCTGATTTCCGAGGTATTCATTGCGGCCGTATCAACGGGACGCCGCAAGTGAAACGCAGCCAACGTCGTATCGTGTCGGTGTTCACCTGGATGACGATGGTCTGCCTTTTTTCTGTGTCTACTGGTTGTGGTGCAACCCTGGGCCAGTTGCAGACACGGGCCGCCCTGGATCTGGATTGCACGCCGACTTCAATCACGGCTCGAGACATCGACAGAGGGACGGTGGTCGCTTCTGGATGCGGAAAGCAAGCCATCTACATCGAGCATTGCGTGGGCGACCATCACTCCCACTGTACCTGGATGCTGAATTCGGCAATCAAGTCCGCCGCTAGCCAGTAGTCGGCCGGTCACGTTCGGTTGGCGACAGACTCCTCAGCGCGTTGGACAAGGACGATCGGAATCGATCGAGCGAATGCCGCGCGCCGTGGGGTGAGCTCGGAGACCGTTCACGCATCAGGTGGACTACCGATTTCGACGCGGTCCTACCATCTTGACCTTGCTTCTCCGCTTCAAGCCCTATCTTTGGCGAGCGGAACATCGTAAGAACCCCACTCGTCCAAAATCGACAACCCGCTTCGTACCGCCCCCGCGGCCACGGGCACCGCATTTGGAGGCGTAGCGATGATCAGAAAGTCAGGTCTTTGGCTTCCATGCTCGGCGTTCTTGCCGCTGCTGTTGATCGGGTCTGGCTGCGGGGGTAGCGCCTCCTCTTCGGGTGGGAAGGACGCACGGGTGGACGTTTCGGGCGATCTCGGT
>DATLVT010000106.1:0-14170 GCA_035577105.1 Polyangia bacterium | reverse complement strand
CTCGAATGCGGTCCCGCGCCCGATTACAGCTGCGCTGCCTTTGGCGGCGGCAAGCAGTGCTGCAAGGCCACGGCGGGCGGACAGACGATGTTCTACTGCACGAAATCGAACGGCTGCCCGGGGATGCTGGTGCCCTAGCGGCGCTGGCAGCCCGCTTTCCGACGACCGGTGCGCCTGGATGACAGGCGTATGGCAGGATTGACGGCGTGGGCACCTCGCACGGACGCACGGGCACCGCCGACCTGCCGCTTCACGGTGGGCGGGTGCCGGCGTGGCTGGCCGGGCGGATGGCGCGCCTTGGCCGGGTGATGGTGGAGGCCATCGCGCACGAGTACGGGCGCGACGAGGTGCTGCGCCGGCTGGCTGATCCGTTCTGGTTCCAGAGCTTCGGGGCGGTGATGGGGATGGACTGGCATTCGTCGGGGATCACCACCAGCGTGATAGGCGCCCTCAAGCGCGGGCTCGCTCCGGTGGCGGACGAGCTGGGCTTGCACGTCTGCGGCGGTCGCGGGCGGCACTCGCGCCGCACCCCCGAGGAGTTGACCGCGCTGGGCGACCGTCTGGGACTGGATGCCACCGCCCTGGTGGCCACCAGCCGCCTGGTGGCCAAGGTCGACAGCGCCGCCATCCAGGACGGCTTCGCGCTGTACCTGCACGGGTTCGTGGTCGCCGACGACGGCGCGTGGGTGGTGGTGCAACAGGGGATGAACGCGCAGCGCCGGCAGGCCAGACGCTATCACTGGATCTGGGACCGGGCGCGCTCGTTCGTCGAGGAACCGCACGCCGCCATCGAGGGTCGCCCCGTCGGCGCCATCGTCAACCTGACCGATCGGCGCGCCGCCCCCGCGCGGGCCGCCTCCCTGGCGCTGGCCTGCGGCGGTCCCCACCTGCTGATGCCGGCGCACCACGACGTGCGGGCAGCGAACATCGATCTGGCGCGGCTGGGACGGACGTTGACGGCGGTGGCCCAGCAAGGCCCCCGCGACTTCGCCGAGCTGTTGCTGGTTCCAGGCGTCGGCGCGCGCACGCTGTTCGCGCTGGCCCTGGTGGCCGAGGTCGTGCACGGCGCGCCCAGCCGCTTTGCCGATCCGGCGCGCTTTTCGCTGGCGCACGGTGGAAAGGACGGCCACCCGTTCCCGGTCCCCCTGCGCGTCTACGATCAGACCCTGCGCGTCCTGAAAGATGCCGTCACCCGCGCCAAGCTGGGCAACGACGAGCGGCTGGCCGCCCTGCGCCGGCTGGACGACCAGGCCCGCGCCCTGGGCGACGTCGTTGACGGCACCGCCGGCGGCGGCGACGACGCGGCCGACGCCGACACCGCCCCCACGCCCTTGCCACAGCCGCGCGCCGACCCGACCCCGTCCGATCTACGGCGCTGGGTCGCCGCCGAACGCGCCGCCGGAACGGTCCTGGGCGCCCGCACCGTCACCGGCCGACCGGCGCGGCCACGCCGCCAGCTTGACCTTCCGTTCTAGTGGCGCGCCTGCGTCGCGGCGGTTCCGCGGTCAGAAGCTCGGCGTCCGCTGCGTCCGGGCCGCCAGGGCCGTCACACGGCCGAACGACGTTGCGCGCGGGCGGCCAGCAAGATCTGATCGGGCAGGGGCGCCGCGATCGGCAGCACCTCGACGGTGAAAGGCGGTTCGCCCGGACGTGGCAGGAACGACGCGTGCAAGGCGCCGTGGTCGTCGCGTCGGGTCTGCACCTCGAAGAACCCGATGTACCGGCGCAGCGACGGATCCAGCGCCTTGTAGACCGCCTCCTTGAGGGCAAAACGAACCAGCACCTCCGCGCGCCGCGCCCCCTCGTCAAGGCCGACCAGGGCGGCCCGCTCGTCGGCAGCCAGCACGCGCGGCGCGATGTCGTGGCGCAAGGGGCGCAGAAGCTCCACGTCGATGCCGACCCGCCAGCCGATGTCGTCGCTGGCCAGCGCCACCGCCAGGCCGTCCTTGTGGCTGATCGATCCCACCAGCCCCGCCGGCAGCACGGGCGCGCCGCGATCGTCGGAGAGAATGGGCGTGGCCTCTGTTTCGGGCGCGATGCGCGCGCCGGCGTCCGCACCCGCGCCCAGCGCGTGCAGCGCCGCGCGCAGGGCCAGACGGCCGCCTACCCACGTCACCGCTCGTCCGGGCGGCAGCGTCTGCGCGTGCGCGCGCTCTGCCGCCGCCAACCGCGCCAGCGCCGCCTCGGGCACCGGCGCCACGGCGACGGTCTTGCCCCGCACCGGCGGCAGCGCCACGCCCGCGCACTGCCCCCAGGGCAGCGCGATCAGGAACGCGACATCATAGGCGGCGACCGCTCCGCTCACGCGTCACCGGCGATCACCGCCGCCACGAAGGCGGCCAGCGATGGGCTTCCCACCGCCACCTCGACGGCCTCCGGCAGGCGTCGCAGGTACCAGCGCACCGACCACGCCGACGCGGCGCCCGCGGGAATCTCCAGCAGCGGACCTTGCTGCTCGATCTCCATGTACGTCAGCGCCGGGTGCGCATAGATCTCCACCACCGCCTCGCCGGGCGCTTGCCGGGCGCGCGGCACCGGCGGGAACGTCTTGACGAACAGCGTCCGCTGATCGACGTGGGCGATCCAACCATCGGACGCATCAGCGAACAGCTTGGGGTGGCCAGCGATGTGCCGCGGGTCGTAGGCGAACCAGGTCAGGCCCCCGGCGTCGACGACCGGCAAGTTCGAGGGCGGGTAGAGGCCTTCGCCGGTGGGAAAGAAAGTCAGGCCATGCGGGTGCAGCCGCGTCACCTCCCAGGGAGCGATCGTCACCGACGCGGCCGCCTCCTTCGCGTTGTGGATCCGGTATTCGATCTCCACCGCTCGCCGCGACGCCAGCGCGGTGAATCGCTTTTCAATGCGCACGCCCAGCAGCGAACAGACCGGGCCCATCATCACGATCGTGGCGCCCTCGCGTCGCGGTTCGTAGGGCGCGCCGTCGATCTCGACCACGGGGGGCCAGCCCCACTGCGTCTGCGGGCTGGTCCAGAACGTCGAACCGAAATTGTCGGGATCAGCCACCGCCTCGGAGAGCAGGTTCTTGCCGTCGATGCGAAACGCGGTCACGCGCCCGCCGATCGACGCATCGACCTCGAAGGTCAGGTTGTCGAGAATCAACGTGTGAAAATCACCGCCTGGCATGGTCATGGATCAGTCAGGTCAGGTCAGTTGCGCAGCGCCTGCAGCGGCGCCGGGATGCGACCGCCCAGACCGATGAACCCGTCGGAGCGAAAGCGGCTGACCGGCTGCACGATGGCCTCGCCCAGCAGCCCGCCGTAGACGACCGACTCGCCGGCTTTTTTCCCGGGAACGGGGATGATGCGCACGGCGGTGGTCTTGTTGTTGAAGACGCCGATGGCGATCTCGTCGGCGATGATGGCGGCCAGCGTCTCGGCCGTGGTGTCGCCCGGAACCGCCACCATGTCCAGGCCCACCGAGCAGACAGCGCTCATCGCCACCAGCGACTCCAGCGACAGCGCGCCGACGCGAACGGCGTCGACCATACGCGCGTCCTCGCTGATGGGGATGAAGGCGCCCGACAGCCCGCCCACGTGCGACGACGCCATCACCCCACCCTTCTTCACGGCGTCGGTCAGCATGGCCAGCGCGGCCACGCTGCCCGGCGCGCCCACGCGCTCCAGGCCCATCGCCTCCAGGATCTCCGCGACGGAGTCTCCCACCGCCGGCGTGGGGGCCAGCGACAGGTCGACGATCCCGAAGCGCGCCGGTGGTCCCAGGCGGCGCGCCACCTCGCGCCCGATCAGCTCGCCGGCGCGGGTGACCTTGAAGGCCATGCGCTTGATGGTCTCGGCGACGTCCGTCAGATCCATCGGCGCGCCCGAGGCCCGCAGGCGGCGAATGGCCGACAGCACCACCCCCGGCCCCGAGCAGCCGACGTTGATGACGCATTCCCCTTCGCCCACCCCGTGCATGGCGCCGGCCACGAACGGGTTGTCGTCGGGGATGTTGGCGAACGTCACCAGCTTGGCGCAGCCGATGCCGCCCTGGCGCGCCGTGCGTTCGGCCAGGTCCTTGATGGTGCGCCCCATCAGCAAGATGGCGTCGGCGTTGATCCCGGCGCGCGTGGTGGCCACGTTCACCGACGAACAGACCCGCTCTGTGCTGGCCAGCGCCTCGGGGATCGAATCGATGAGGGCCTTGTCGCCCGGGGTCATGGCTTTTTCCACCAGCGCCGAGAACCCGCCGATGTAATCGACGCCCAGCTCGCGCGCCGCCCGATCCAGCGTCTCGGCCGCCGCCACCAGGCGCGGAGCCCGGCAGGCTTCCATGACCAGGGCCAGCGGCGTCACGCTGATGCGTTTGTTGGTGATGGGGACGGCAAAGTCAGCCTCGACGGCGGCGGCGGTGGCGACCAGCTTTTCGCCCAGGCGCATGACCTTCTCGTTGATGCGCTGGCAGGTGCGGTCCAGCGTCTCGGCGGCGGTGTCGCGCAGCGAGATCCCCATGGTCACCGCGCGCACGTCCAGCGATTCGTTCTCGATCATCCGGAGAATCTCCCGGACCTCGCCCGATTCCCAGGATGCGGCCATGACGATGCGACCCTATACCCGCTGCAGGGCCGCCACGACCTCTTCGTGCATCACCAGGCACTCGGCCCCCAGCGACTGCACGGCGCGGGTCAGGCGCGCCTTGAACTCCGCGAACGGCACGGCCAGCCCGGCCATGTCGACGATGATGATCATGGAAAAGTAATCGGCCACCAGCGTCTGCGAGATGTCCAGGATGTCGCCGCCGGCGTCAGCGATGGCCTGGGCGATCTTGGCCACGATGCCGCGCTGGTTCTTGCCGGTGGTGGTGACGACGGCGCGGCGCCCGCTCTTGCGCCGTTCTTGATCCAGGCAGCCCGGGCAAACCTTGGCGGCGGCGACAGCGGCAGCGGCTGTGGCCGTGGCGGCGTCTTTGCCGGTGGCGGCGTCCGACGCTTCCAGCGCCGCCGCCACCTCGGCGGCCACCACGCCCGCCAGCTCGTCACGGCCTTTGCCGGTGCGGGCGGCGACGGCGCGCGAGACGCGGGCCACCAACTCGCGCAGCTCGGCCTCAGCGCTCGGCACGCGCCACCTCGACCCGATCGACGACCGCCACCACGGCGGCGTCGATGGGAACCTCCGGTTTCTGTCCTGGGGGCAACGCCTGCGACAGGGCCACCCGCGCGGCGTGACCAAAGGCCACGATGACGTCGTCGCCGGCGCCGGCGTCCAGCGCGTCGGCGCACACCACCAGATCGTCGACCGGCTCCGACGGGCGGGCGCCGTCCGCGCCGGCGGCCGAACTGGAACCCGCCTCGCCCGGCGCCAGATCGCCCAGGCGATAGGGCCGCACCAGCAGCAGCTTCAGACCATTGGCCTTGGGCCACTTGACCGTCGACCAGACAGAACCGACCACGCGCCCCAGGAACATCAGCCAGCCCCTTCCACGATCGTCGCCACGGCGGCGTCGCACAACAGGTCGCGGTTGTCCGGCCCCGGGCGCAGGACGTTGCGCGCGCCCGATCCAAAGGCCACCGTCACATCATCGCCGGCGCCCGCCTCCAGCGTGTCGATGGCCACCACCACCCGCCCGGTCGGCTGCCCCTCGGCGTCGCGCGCCGCCACCAGCAGCAGCTTGCGTCCGTCCAGCCCGGCGGCCCGCCGCGTGGCCCAGACCTGGCCCAGCACCGTCCCGCGAATCATTTTGACGGCTCCGGGCGGCTCGACTGCGCCCGGCGGCTCGCCGGCTCGCCGCCGCTCGGTCGCTGCAGGCGCCGGCGAATGCCCGGGGCGGCGCCCGGGCGTCCCGCCACGTCACCATCCAGCTCGACGCGATCGACGATGGCCATGACCGCCGCGTCGACGGGCATGTTGTCGTCACCGCGCGACAGGCGCGCCGGCTGGCCCAGGCAGACGATGACGTCGTCGCCGATGCCCGCCGCCAGCTCGTCGCTGGCCACCAGGTGACCGGTGTCGAAGGCCGGTTCGTACCAGGCGTGGGGACGCACCAGCAGCAGCTTGGCGCCGTCCAGACGGGCGTCCTTGCGCCCCGCCCACACCTCGCCGACCACCCGCCCCCAGATCACGCCTTCGCCCCGCGCTCGATGTGGAAGCTGTCGACGATGGCCACCACCACGTCCTTGTCGGGGACGGTGGCCCCCACGGTCAGATCGCGCACGCGCGAGCCGTGCGCGACGATGACCCGTTCGCCCGGACCGGCGCCCAGGCGATCAACGGCGACGATCAAGCGGCGCGAAACGCCGTCGGCGGTCAGTGGTCGCACCAGCAGCAACGTCTGGCCCGGCAGCCCGGCGGCGGCCTGCGCCGCCCACAATCGCCCGACGACGTCGCCGATCACCATGCGACGGCAATCTTACGCGTTCTTCTCCGCGCCTGTCTTGCTCTTCGCCTGGGCCTTCGCTCCGCCCTTGGCGCCCACCGATGTCGCTGCCTTGGCTGCCTTGGCCGCCTTGGCTTCCTTGACGGCCTTGGCTTTCTTGGGCGCGGCGGCGACGGCGTCGCTCTTGCCCTTGGTGCGCTTGTCGGCAGCCGCCAGCACGTCAAGGAGCCGTCCGTTGGAGAACGTCCCCAGCTTTTCGACGTAGTCCTTGTCCTTGGACCGTCCCAGCCCGGCCGCGGTGGCCGTGACCAGCTTGTCGTGTCCGCCGTGCTGTTTGACCGCCGCCGCGACCTGGTGAAGCCGGATCAGCTTCTTGTTGGCGGCCCCCAGCAATCGCTTGCGCAGATCGTCCTTGGATTCCTCGGCGCCGACGCCCAGCAGGCCAACGATCTTGTCGACCAGCTTGTCCTTGCCACCGAACTCTTCTTTGACCCGCGCGAGCGGACTGATTTGAGACATAAAACGGTTTCCTCCGAGGGCGGGTTCTTACCGCAAAAAGGGCGCCAGGGAAACCCCCCTCCCCTTCAAAGGGGCATGAACCGGGCGATCAGCTGCAACAGACGGAGGGTCTCGGCCTCGGTCGCGGTCTCGTGCAGGTGGATGACGGCACCCTCACGCTCGACCTCCAGGCGATTGACCAGGGGAACGAAACCGGTCAGCACCAGGTAAGGGTTGACGCTCAGCTTGCGGCGGAAGGCGGGCCATTCCATCTCCCAGCGCTCCGCGGCGGCCTCGCTGGGCAGCTCGGCCTTGACGTCGGCGAACGGGGCGGGGTCGGCGCCCAGCACCACCGTGATGACCCTGGGGACCGGCAGGCCATAGATGGTGGCGCCGCCGGATGCGCCCTCGCCCACGCCGTTCGCGGCGTTGCCGCCGCTGGGAATGGCGGCCAGCCCCCGCCGGATGCTGCGCGCGCTGAAGATGTCGACGGCGTTCAGCATGGCGATGGCGTTGGCGGGCAAGATGCTGTCCTCGGCATCGATGCGCCGGAGCAGGGCCCGCCAGCCGTCGCCCTCGGGCGGCCCCAGCGCGGTGGTCCCCGTCGCTGCAGCGGCGGTAGACACCTGGTCGCGCCCGTCGCCGCCGTCGCTGCCCCCCTGCGCCCCGCCGTCGGGCGCGAGCGCCGGGCGCGGGCGCGGCGGCCGCAGCAGCATCGATCGATAGACGGGCGGCGTGACCACCGCCAGGCCGGGCGCCGGCAACACGACGATCCGCTGATCGCGCGTCAGCCCCGGCGCCGGCACCTTGGCCCGCCGCTCGGCCACCGGGCGGCGCGCCTCGGTCCGCCAGGTCAGCACGCGGTTCGTCGCCCTGGCCCCGCGATCCAGCGCCGCCTTCAACTGCCCGTCGGTCAGATGGTGGCGGGCGGCCAGAAACGTCACGGTGTAATCCAGGGGGTTGGGCGTGGCGATCAGCAGCGCGTCGAAGTCCTTGTAGAAATCCAGGCCCGTCCCGTCGATCAGATCGCGGCGGTCAGGCAGATGCATCAGGATCTCGTCGACGGCCGGGCCGTAGGGCGTGGCGCGCAGGCGGTCCACGCGAATCAGCGCCGTCACCCGGGACCCCTCCGGCCCGTACTGCCGCAGATCGCTGGCCCGCGGCGCCGGCTCGGGCCCCTCTGGCGCGTCGACGTCGTCGCCGTGCGACCGGCGCCGCTTGCCCTCGTTGCCGGTCGACAGCTCGCCCGCGCCATCGGCGGGCTTCGGCGTCTGCGCCGGCGGTCGCGGCGCCGGTTTGTCGGCGTTCGCCCGCTCGCCGCCCGGCGGCGCGCCCAGCGGCAGGTCCTTGACGTCCTCCAGGCTCATGCCGGTGATCTCGACGTCGATGGGCCGGCCGAAGGGAATTCCCAGCAGCAGGGCGATACCCACCGCGCCGCCCACGACCAGGACGTGGATGACCAGCGACAGGCCAATCACCAGACTCCAGCGGCGGAGCATCGTCGACGACAGCCTAGCCGAAAACTCCCGGCGACGGGCGGATCGCGGATCCGGTCGGCTCAGCCGGCGTGCAGGGCGCTGTGCAGCAGCAGCGGATCCAGCGTCACGTCCGCCACCTCCATCGGCAACGTCACGGTGAACGTGGCCCCTCGATCCGGCACGCTGGCCACGCGGATCTCGCCGTGGTGCGCCTCGACGATCTGCCGGGCGATGTACAGCCCCAGCCCCAGCCCGCCATAGTGCGAGGAAGGCACCGCCCGTTCGAACCGATCGAAGATGCGGGCGGCGTCGCGCGGGTCAAGGCCGATCCCCTGGTCCTGCACCTCGATCTGCACCACGCCCGGCCCCGTGGCGACCCGCACCTCGATCGGTTTGCCGGGACCGTACTTGACGGCGTTGGTCAGCAGGTTGGTCACCACCTGCTCGACGCGCAGGCCGTCCCATCGCCCCCACAGCGTGGGCGGCGCCTGCAACGTGACCTGGCAGTTGGCGCGCTTGGCCTCGTCGCCGAACCGCTGCACCACCTCGCGCAGCAGCTTGGCCAGATCCAGGTTTTCCGTCTGCAGCGTCAGGTGACCAGCGGTGATGCGCGAAACGTCGAGCAGCTCGTCGATCAGCTTGGTCAGGCGATCGGCCTGCCGCGCGATCTTCTCCACGCCCCCGGAGATGGTCTCGATGGTGGTCTCGGGGTTCAGGCGCGATCGTCCCATCGAACGATGAATCTTCTCCAGGTGCAGGCGCAGCGCCGTCAGCGGCGTCTTCAGCTCGTGCGAGGCGATGGCCAGAAATTCGTCGCGCACCCGCACGGCGTCCTCCACGCGCGAAAATCCTTCGGCGTTCTGCCAGGCCGCGCTGGCCAGCGTGGTGATGTACTGGGCCAGGCGCTCTTCGTCGCGGCCGAACAGATCGCCGATGCGGCTGTGGGTGACGTAGAGACAGGCCACCGGCCAGCCGCGCACAAACATCGGCGCGCACAGGACCGAACGCGCCCCGGTGACGCCGATGCTCTGGTCCAGCGCCTCGGGACGTCCCCCCCCCGTCCCGTGGGCCCCCGCCCCCGCGCCTCCCCAGCCGTCGACGTCGGCCACCAGCAACGGCTTGGCCTCGTCGATGGCGCGGCTGATGATCGATCGGCTGACGGCCCCCGCCTTCTCGGGCACGTGCGCCACCGCCACGCCCTCCTCGGTGCGCTCGATCTCGATGATCAGACACTGGTCGCCGCGCAACAGGGTCAGCCCCGCCTCCTGGGCGGCGACGATGACCGCCTCCTTGGACAGGGCGGAGGCGATGTTGCGGCCCTGGTCGACGATCTGATCAAAACGCTGGACCAGCGACAACGTGACGTCACCGGTGCCACCGACAGCCGACTCGTTGGGCCCCTCGATGGCCTCCACCGCTTGACGGGCGGCGCCCACCTCGGCGTCCAGGCCCGCCTCGCCGTTGGCCGCCGCGATCATCGCCGCGGCCAGCCGGGTCTGCGCCAGCTCGTACAGCGCGCCCTGGCGTTCGGCGACGGCGCGGCTCTCCTGCAGCAGCACCAGGGCGCGCCCGGCGTGACCCTGGGCCGACGCCAGCAGCGCCTGTTCGCGCAGGGCGTGGGGCAGATTGTTCTGATAGCTGCGGGCCAGCCACAGCGCCCGCCGCGACACGCGCGCGGCCTTCTTCAGCAAGCGGCGCCTCTTCCGCGGCGCCCAGATGGGGACCGCCTCGGCCTCCGTGCGCAGCGCGGTCACCAGCCAGGGCAACACCGGCGACACATATTCCTGCCGGAAGCCCTTGCTGACGATCAGCTTGTCCGCGCGCTCCAGCGAAGTCACCGCGTCGCCCGGGCGTCCCAGCCGCAGCTGGCGCAGCGCTTCGGCCTGCAGCAACTCGGCGGCGGTGTGCACGTCGGCGCCCATGCGCGACAGCTCGCGGGTGATGGCCTCCTCCGGCACGTTGCCGCGCGTTGCCTTCGACCAGGCCCCCAGACTGATGCCGGTCGCCTGCGCGTCGCCGATGGCCACCCCGTCGCGATAGATCCGCTGGGCCATGGTCAGCGCGCCGCGCAGATCGCCCATCCGATAAAGGCTGAACGCCACGTGCCAGGCGGCGGTGTTCAGCTCCCAGCGATCCCCGGTCCGCTCCAGAAGGCGCATGGCCTCCGTGCAGGTCTCCACGCACTCCGCAAAGCGCGAGGCGCCGTACAGCACGACGCCGTAAAAGTTCAACGACTGCCCCTGTCCCCAGACGTCTCCCAGGTCGCGCCGGATGGCCAGCGACTTGCGGGCATAGGCGATGCCGCGCTTGAAGGCCGGGATCATGGTGACCACCGGGGCGTGCTCGGAGTAGGCCTGCGCCAGCTCGGCGGTGGGCGCAAACCGTTCGGCCAGGTTCATCCCCCGCAGGTGAGCCCAGGCGCAGGCGACGCGGCCTCGGCCGAACCAGTACGCATGGGCCAGGCGGCTGTAGAGGCGGATGGCCAGCAGCTCAGCCTCGGCGCCGGCCAGCGGGCGCCGGGCCAGAAACAGCCGCGGCAGCAGCGTGTGCAGCACCTGCGCGCCCACCTCCTGCAAGCAGCGCAGCAGAAAGGTCAGCGGGCGCCCCGGCACCGCGCGCCCCAGGAACCGCAGCGCCTTTTCGATCGAGTGGCAGGCGTTTTCGATGTCGCCGCGCTTGAAGGCCAGATCGCCCAGCTTGCCCTCCAGGCGCGCCCGATCGAACGCGCCGGCCGCCAGCTGGCGGGCCACGCCCAGCTCTTCCAGCGCCGGGTCGTATTGCCCGCGCAGCAGCAGGATGTCGCCCAGCCCTTCGGCCACGCGCATGCGTGTGGGTGCGTCGGCGCTGGTCGAACCCCGGGCGGCGATCCGGTACTGCTGCTCGGCGACCGCCAGGGCGTGCCGCGCCCGCGCGCTGTCCCCGGCGGACAGCGCGTAGGGCAGCGCCCGCTCCGGCTCGCCGGCGGCGTCATAGTGATAGGCGATCTCGAAACAGCGTTCGCGATCGCGCGCCTCGATGGCCACCGCCGCTTTGCCGTGCAGGGCGCGGCGCGCCGGCTCGCCCAGCCGGGTCAGCAGCGCCTCGCGCAGCTTGTCGTGGACGAACACGCAGCGCGCGCTCTCGCCCCGGATCCAGACGATGTGGCGGCGGCGCACCTGCTCCAGCGCGGCGGTGGCGGCGGCCACCGATTGCCCGGCCAGCGCCGCGGCGAAATCCAGGTCGAACTCCTTGCCCAGCACGGCGCCCACGCCCAGCAGCTCCAGCGCCGGCGCCGGCAGGCGCTCCAGCCGCCGCCCCAGGAAGACGGCGGCCTGGCGCGACGACCGCACGTCGTCCAGCGCCATCGGCTCGACCCGCCACCGCTGCAGGGCCGGCACCAGGGCGCCACACTCGACCATCCCGCGCAGCACCGCCGAGACCATGAAGGGGCTGCCGCCCGACAGGGTCTCCGCCACCTTCAAGGCGTCTTCCGGCAGCGGCCCGGCCATCGATTCGGCCATGCGCCGGATGTCGTCGGGCAACAGCGGGGCCAGCATCAGCGACGTGGCGGTCTCCAGCGCGCGCAGGGCGTGACCGGAGGGCACCTCCTCCGATCGGAACGCAACGATGATGCTGACGTGGTCGCGACCGCGCCCAGGCCGGCGCCGCTGTTGCCAGTACTGCAGCAGCTTGATCGTCTGCTCGTCCGCCCACTGGGCGTCGTCGAGGACGATCAGCGTGGGCCGGGTCTCGTTTCCCAGCGCATCCAGCAGCGACGACAGCGCGCTGACCGTTCGCGCCTCGCCAAAGGCTTCCGGCAACAGCTCGTCGTCGGGCGCCGCCGACCTTTCCAGGATCGACGCCAGCTCGGGCAAGGCGGCCAGGGCGGCCCCCCGTTCGTCGCCCAGGCCCTCGCGGATCGCCTGCGCGTACGCCGGATCAGCGCGGGTGGTGACCAGCAGTTGCTCGGCGAAACCGGCCAGCATCTGAAAGGGACGGGCCGCCTGATCCACCACGCCCTGGCCGCGCAGGATCCAGGCCTGCCGCCCCAGGCGCAACATCAGCTCGTCAAGGAGGCGCGTCTTGCCGCCGCCCGACTCCGCCTCCAGCAGCACCAGACGCCCCTGCCCGCGGCGCGCCAGCTCGACCTCCGCTTCCAGCGCGCGCAGCTCGCCGCCGCGGCCGGTGAAGGCGGGCTCGGTGATGGTCAGGCGCTGGTCGCGCGAACCGATCACGATCATGGGCTCGGCGTCGCCCCCTTCCAGGGCCTGCTGCACCGCCATCAGATCGGCCAGGACGCCGTCGGCGGAATGATAACGGTCGCGCGGATCCTTTTGCAGCAGCCGCTGCAGGATCCCGTCCAGGGCCCGCGGCACCGACAGACCCAGCGCGCGCAGCTCGGGCGGCGGCTCGCTCATGTGTTGCCGCACCAGCTCGGAGATGGTCGTCCCGGTGAACACCGGACGACCGGCCAGCGACTCGAACAGCACCGCGCCGGCCGAATAAAGGTCCGATCGCTCGTCGACGTTGGCTTCCAGCAGGCCAGCCCGCTCCGGCGAGAGGTGGCGAATGACGGCCACCGGTTGATCGCGCAGCGAGTGACCGATGCGATCGCTGCGCGCGATCCAGAAATCGCTCAGCGTGGCCCGCTTGATGACGGTGCCTTCGTTGAGCACGATGTTGGACGGCTTGAGGTCTCGATGCAGGACGCCCCGTCGATGAATCTCGGCCAGCCCGGTCAGCAGGCAGATCCCCAGGCGAAGCACGTCGCGAACATCCAGCGGCCCCCCCCGCAGCCGCTCCTCCAGCGTGACGCCGTGAACGAACGGCATCACCATGTACAGATGCTGGCCGTCGACGCCGACGTGGATGGGCGAATTGACCCACGGGCTTTGCACCTCGGCCAGAACGCGCGCCTGGTTGCGCAGGCGGTGCTGCGCGCTGGCCGGAAATGTCGACGCCACCACCGACTTGATGATGATAGGGCCCTGCCCCAGCCCGTCAGTGCCGAGCCAGGTTTCGATCCCCTGTCCCGCCTTTAACAGCGAGACCGCCCGGAACCGTCGCTCGAAGACACGAGGGCCAGGCAAATCAGACGGCGCGTCCATTCACCGCCGTTATTGTATGTCTTTGCCGACGAGGTGAGCAAACCCCCAGCAGCGCTTTGCCAGCCTGAAAACAGGGTCTGACCGCGTGTCGGTGTTGCCCCCCAGGGGACGGCCGACCGGCCTCCGTTCAAGTTTCGGTGTGGGCCAGCCGACCTCCTGTTTTGCCTACACCCCCAAGGACCCAGGAGAGCCATGCCGGCCCATGCCCAACCCCTGATTCGCCCTCCCATGCAGATGGGTGGCCGAACCACCAACCTGGCATGGACGCCGCCCCGGCCCTCGACGCCGCAGGCCTGTCTCCCCCTGACGGTCAGCACGGTGGAGAGCGCAGGCGAGTTTCACGCTCTCGGCCCGGCCTGGCGTGACCTGTGGCGCCGCTCCGTCGAGCGCACGCCCTTCAACTCGTGGGAGTTCGTGGCGACCTGGTGGCGGCACTTCGTGGTCGGACGCAACGGCGGCGCGACGGGCGATATCCAGGTGCTGGTGCTGCGCGACAGTCGCGGCCAGATCGTGGGCATCGCCCCCAAATTCGTCGAGCACAACATGGGCCAGCCTGAACTGGGCACCACGCTGCAGCCGTTCGGGCGCAGCAATTCGTTCGAGACGATGACCGACGAGCCGTTGATGGTCCTTCATCGCTCGCACGAACGGCAGACCCAGGCCGCGATCCAGACCTTCTTGCGGGACAGCGCCCTCGGCTCCCGGTGGGACATGGCGGTGACCCGCACCATGGTCTCGCTCTCGTCTCCCTCGAATCAGCCGTCGGTGCTGCGCTGGCGC
>DATLVT010000105.1:0-11462 GCA_035577105.1 Polyangia bacterium | reverse complement strand
CGACGCGACGGCGATCTCGCTGTCGAAGTGCCCGATGTTGCCGAGGATCGCCTGGTCCTTCATCGCGTCCATGTGCTTGCGCGTCACGACGTCCTTGCAGCCCGTCGCCGTGATGAAGATGTCGCCGATCTTGGCCGCCTCGTCCATGGGCATCACGCGGAAGCCCTCGAGCGTGGCCTTGAGCGCCGCCGTCGGCTTGATCTCGGTGACGACGACGTTGGCGCCCATGCCCTTGGCGCGCTGGGCGACGCCGCGGCCGCAGTGGCCGTAGCCGGCGACGACGAAGGTCTTGCCGGCGATCAGCACGCTCGAGGCGCGCAGGATGCCGTCCAGCGACGACTGGCCCGTGCCGTAGACGTTGTCGAAGTCCCATTTGGTCTCGCTGTCGTTGACGGCGATGACCGGGTACAGGAGCTTGCCGGCCTTGCCCATGGAACGCAGGCGGTGGACCCCGGTGGTGGTCTCCTCGGTTCCGCCGATCACGCCGGCGGCCAGCGCCTTGTGGCGGTCGTGCACGCTGAAGATCAGGTCGGCGCCGTCGTCGAGGGTCAGCGTCGGCTTCATCTCAAGCGTCTTGTCGATGCACCAGTAGAACTCTTCCTTGGTCAGGCCGTGCCACGCGTAGATGGACGTCCCCTCGGCGGCCAGCGCGGCGGCGACATCGTCCTGCGTCGACAGTGGATTGCAGCCTGACCAGGAGATCTCGGCGCCGGCGGCGCGGATGGTGCGGATCAGGACCGCCGTCTCCTTGGTGACGTGCAGGCAGCCGGCCACCTTCATCCCGCGCAGCGGGAGATCCTTGCGCCCTTTTTCGCGCAGGTTCATCAGCACCGGCATGCGGCTTTCGGCCCATTCGATGCGCAGTCGGCCGGCATCGGCAAGCTTGGCGTCGGCGATTTTGAAGTTTGACATCGGCGGGACCCTACTTTCCGTTCCGGGCCGAGTCAAGGCAGTGATACTGTTTGGCTGACCGATATGGGTTCTCGTCTCTGGCAAGAGTGGTCAGGGCAGTGGCCGCTGCCGGTTGTGGCCATCTGTCTGGTCGCCATCCTGGCCGGGTTGCGTCTGATCCTGCCCGTCATCGAGGGGGGCCGCATCAGGGCCGGCATCTTCTTCGGCGGGACCTATCTGATCTCGCTGTTTGCGATCGGCCTTCTGGCGCCCGAGGGGAGCCTGACCCCGCACCACCACTACTGGTTGCGGGTCCTGTCGACGCTGCTGTTCTCGTTCGCGGCGGTCATCACCTCGGGGCTGTTGCTTTTCGACCTGGCCCTGGCCAAGCGCGAGGTGCCGCGCATCCTGCGCGATCTGGTGCACGGCATCGCCTACCTCATCACGGCGGCCCTCGTGCTGACCCGCTCGGACGTCGACGTCACCAAGGTGTTCACGGCGTCGGTGCTGACCACGGCGGTCATCGGCCTGGCGTTGCAGGAGACCCTGGGCAACATCATGGCCGGGCTGGCCTTGCAGCTGGAGCGCGATTTTGACGTGGGCGACTGGATCCGGCTTGACGACAAGCTGTCGGGGCGCATCCGGGAGGTCCGCTGGCGGGCCACCACGCTGGTCACCAAGAACGGCGACCTGATGATGGTGCCCAACAGCGTGGTGGCGCGCGCGGTGCTGACCAATTTCAGCCGCCCGACGACGGCGCATCGCCAGTGGGTCCACTTCCGCGCGCACTTCCGCCATCCCCCGGCCACGGTGCGCGACATCGTTGTCGAAGCGTTGCGGTCGCTGCCGAGCATCCGCCAAGATCCGCCACCCGACTGTGTGCTGTCAGAGTTTCGCGACGACGCCGTCAACTATTCCTGTCGTTACTGGATCGACGACTTCCAGCGTGACGACAGTCTGGACAGCGAGGTGCGCAGCATCATCTGGTACGCGCTGCACCGTCGCGGCATGGAGCTGCCCTATCCGTCGCTGAACGTGAACATGACGGAGATGAACGAGGATCGCCTGCAGCGCAAGCTGGACGAGGATTACGCCCGCCGCGTGGACGCCCTGTCGCGAGTGGACGTCTTTCGCGCCCTGGACGCCCAGAAGATCGATCGCCTGGCCCGCCGCCTGCGCCGGGCCATCTTCGGCCCCAGCGAGGTGGTGCTCCGGCAGGGGGACCCGGGCGATTCGCTGTACGTCGTGCAGTCAGGACAGGTGGCGGTGCGCATCGACGTGCACGGGCACCAGCGGGAGGTGGCCACGTTGTCGGCCGGTCAATTCTTCGGCGAGATGTCCCTGATGACCGGCGAATCGCGCGCAGCCACCGTGGTCGCCAAGAGCGACGTCGAGTGCTACATCGTCGACAAGGAGGCCTTTCAGGAGATCTTGGAGACGCAGCCCGATCTGGCCGGCATCATCAGCGACATCCTCTCGCAGCGCCAGGTCACGCTGGGCGCGTCGTCGCAGGTCGGGCCGGGAACGGGAGCGGTGCAGAAGAATCAGCTGCGCTCGCGCATCGCCGCGTTCTTCGGCATCGGGATCAAAGGCAAGCCCTAGTCTCGTCGGCTGGCGGCTGGCGGCTGGTCAACCTTCGTCAGGAATGGCTGCCGCCCCATACCCCCCGTGCCGCCAGGACCCGCCCGCGCAGGGCGGCCGGCGCCGCCGCCATCTCGAAGCCGGCCCGGCGAGCCACCGGCGCAAGCAGCATGGGCATCAGGCCGGGGGCGCGTCTTTCGCCGACGACCAGCAGGTACGAAAACGCCAGGGCGCGGTGCATCGGAGGAAGGCGGCGCAGCGCCACCCGGGCCTGGTTGTACGAATACCACTGCACCGCCTCCGCGTCGGCCGCCGGACGCATGCCCACCGTCTGCCGCGGCGCCGAGTAGTGCCGGATCCCCAGGAGCGGATCGAAGACCACCTTCCAGCCCATACGCTTGACCTGCAGGCCGATGTCGACCTCGTAACACTGGGCGACGTTGCGATTCAGCTCGAAGTCGAATTCAAGGCGGCGGGCCACCTCGCGCCGGAAGCTCATGTTGCCGCCCATGAGGAAATCAACCTCGACCGGGCGATCGAAGTCGGGCTGCCGGTACATGTTGCCGACGAACCTCCCGAAGGCGGTGACGTAACCGACGCGGTTGGTCCTGGTGACCGGCGTGGGAACGTCGCCGTCCATGTTGATGATCCGGCCGCCCACCGCGCCCGCGCGCGGGTCGGCGTATCCGGACAGCAGGCGCGCCGCCCATTCGGTTTCGGCCTCGGCGTCATCATCCATGACGGCGATGATGTCGCCGGTCGCCGCGGCGACGCCGACCTTCACCGGCGGCATGAACCCGGGCTCGGCGACCAGCTGGCACCTGAGGGGGAACGGCAGTCCCTGGGCGGCCAGCGCGGCGATCGATTGATGCGTCGGCAGATCGGTGTCGCGGGCCACCGCGATCACCTCGTCGGGACGACGCGTCTGCGCGGCCAGCGACAGCACGGCGCGCCGGATCCAATCCGGGCGCAGATAGGTCGGGATGATGACGCTGAGGGTGGCGGGCGCGCTTCCCGTCGGAGAATCGGCCATTCGTCGGCTGCACCATAATCTTCCGGGCCCGGACGGTCAAAGGCCGGGGCCAGTAACGATGAACCGCGGGCTGGTGCCCAAACAACGCCGTCTCAGCGCGACGTACAGGCTCTCCCCCATCTTGTACCTGCGACGGTCACGAGCTACATTACGCGTTTCGCAGGTCTAAGCGGCTCGCGTCAAACGCCCTATAACATTGGAATCTTTATGATCAACGGGAAAAAGGTCGTGGTGGTGATGCCCGCCTACAATGCGGAGCAGACCCTGGAAAAGACGGTCTCCGAGATCCCCACGTCGGTTGACGAGGTGATCGTCGTCGACGACAAATCCAGCGACCGCACGGCCGAGATCGCCCGTGAGCTGGGCCTGCGCACGCTGATTCACCCCCATAACCGCGGCTATGGCGGCAACCAGAAGACCTGCTATGCGGAGGCGCTGCGGTCGGGCGCGGACATCGTGGTTATGGTGCACCCCGATTACCAGTACACCCCAAAGCTGGTGCCTGCGCTGGCCCATTGTATTTCCAGCGGCCTTTACGACGTGGCGCTGGGTTCGCGCATCCTGGGCGGGCGCAGCATCGCGGGCGGCATGCCCCGGTACAAGTACGTGGCCAATCGCTTGCTGACCGCCGCGGAGAACCTTCTGCTCCGAGAAAAATTGTCCGAGTACCACACCGGCTTCCGTGCTTTTTCGAGGCGGCTGCTGTTGACGTTGCCGTTGAACGAGAATGACGACGGTTTTGTCTTTGACAACCAGATGCTGGTCCAGGCGATCTATTTTGGCTTCCGCATCGCCGAGGTCACCTGTCCGACCGCGTACTTCGAGGAAGCGTCGTCGATCGGTTTTCTGCGCAGCGTGGAGTACGGCATCGGCGTCCTGCAGGCAGCCATGGAGTGTCGGTTTGCCCGCATGGGTCTGCACCGGCCGGCATTCCTGTCGGACGCTGGCCGACGCCTGGAGGATCCACGGCAGAGCAGCGAGACCAATCCTCTGGGTGCGCTGCGCCGCCGCCGCGAGGATCGCGTCACGATCGCCACCGACGAAGCGCTGGTCGATCGTATCGACGGACAGGTCAACGTCGCGCTTCACTAGCGACACCGGCGCGGCGGACGTTTCCAGCAGCCGCGCCGCGAGATCCGAGGAGAAACTTTAACTTTGCGCATTCTCATCACGGGGGGAGCGGGCTTTATCGGTTGCAACGCGGCCGCGCGTTTTGGGCGTGCCGGCCACGAGGTGACGGTCGTCGACAACCTGTCGCGCGTGGGCAGCGACGCTAACGCCCGCTGGCTGACGGACGAGCTGTCGATCCCCAGCACGCGCCTGGACCTGCGCCAGGCAGAACCGATTGACGCCGTGGTGGCGCGCCTGAAACCTGACCTGGTCCTGCATTGCGCCGGTCAGGTCGCCGTCACCACGTCGGTGACCAATCCGCGTCGCGACTTCGAGGACAACGCGCTGGGGACGCTGAACGTCCTGGAGGCGGTTCGCCAGCGCGCGCCCGGCGCCATCGTTCTGTACACGTCGACCAACAAGGTTTACGGCGGGATGGAAGATGTCGGCGTGGTGCTGCGCGACGGACGTTACCAGTATGCAGACCTGCCCCGTGGCTGCGACGAACGGCGCCCGCTGGATTTTCATTCGCCGTACGGCTGCTCGAAAGGCGCCGCCGACCAGTACGTGCGCGATTACGGCCGCATCTACGGGCTGCGCACGGTGGTGTTCCGGCAATCGTGCATCTACGGCTATCGCCAGTTCGGCGTCGAGGATCAGGGGTGGGTGGCCTGGTTCACCATCCGGGCCGCCTTCGGCGCGCCGGTCACCATATTTGGCGACGGACGCCAGGTGCGCGACGTGCTGTTCATCGACGACCTGGTGGACGCCTTCCAGGCCGCCGTCGACCGCATCGACGTCAGCGCCGGCCGCATCTACAACATCGGCGGCGGACCGCAGAACCAGCTTTCCCTGCTGGAGCTGGTGGCGCGGCTCGAGGCGCTGACCGGGCGCGGCCTGTCGGTCAGCTTTGCCGACTGGCGGCCGGGCGATCAGAAGGTGTTCGTCTGCGACATCGCCAAGGCCAAGGCCGAGCTGGGCTGGGCGCCGCGGGTGGGGGCCCACGACGGCGTCGAGCAGCTGTACCGCTGGATCGACGCCAACCGCGCGCTTTTCCCCACGGCCATCGGCGCGGCCGCGCTGTCCCGCTGATCCACGCGGCGATGCAGTCGCTGATCTTGACCCTGGACCCCGCCATGGGAGGCGGCGTGGGGTCCATGCAGCGGGTGATGCGCATGGCCCACGGGCGGCTGGGCCTGCAAGCGACCCTGGCCTTCGCCCGCCACGACCGGCGCGGCCGCTGGAACCCGGGCTTGCAGACCGGCGCGTTCGAAGGGCACGAGACGCTGTCGACGGGATACTGGCCGTCGCTGGAGTATCTCAATTACATGCTGCCGGCGATGGCCCTGCGGGCAAAGCTGCGGCAGTACCCCATCGTGCAGGTGGTGTCGGGCATGCACTCGGCCAGCCTGGTCCCGATCGTGGCGGGCACGCCGTTCGTGTCGTGGGTGGCCACGCCCTTTCTCGACGAGCTGGCCAGTCGTCGCCAGGGCGGGCACCCCACCGTTTCGGTACGCCTCAACTATGGACTGCGGGCGCTCAACCAGCGGCTGGAGCGCTGGTCGCTTCGTTTCCCGTCGGTGGTGCTGGCGCTGTCCGACTACACGGCGCGCCGCCTGGAAGAGCTGGCCGGCATCTCGCGAGCGCGGGTCGAGATCCTGCGCTGCCCCGTCGATCATCAACAGTTTCACCCCGATGGGCCACGCTGGGAGGGAGCACCCGGACGCTATCTGCTGTCCGTGGGACGCATTGACGATGATCGGAAGAATTTCGCCGCGCTGGTGCGCGCCTTCGCGCCAGTGGCGGCGCGATATCCGGACCTGCACCTGGTCATCGTCGGGCCGGCCGATCGCGCCGACAACGCCGTGGTGGCGCTGGCCCGCGCGTCGGGGCTGGCCGAGCGCATTCACTTTCCAGGGACGCTGTCCGGCGACAGGCTGGCCGCCGCCTATCGCGGCGCCGAGGCTTACGTGATGACGTCTCGGCAAGAGGGCCTGGGTATCGTCGTCATCGAAGCGCAGGCGTCCGGGCGCCCGGTGATCATCATGCGCTGCGGAGGCAGCGACGAGCTGGTCTCGGACGGCAACGACGGACGACTGGTGGCCCAGGGCGATGAGGCGGGTTTCTCGCAAACGCTGATCGACGCGCTGGCCACCCCCGTGTGGATGGCCAGCGCTGGCGCCGCCGGCCGGGACAAGGTGATGCGCGAGCTGACCTATGACGTCTTCGCCGCGCGTTTGCGCGAGGTCTATCGTCGCGTGTTTCCGACGGTGGCGGGCGAGCTGGCCGCTTGAGCAGCGACGGCGGCAGCAGCCACGACGGCGGCGGCGACGTCCCCGGGCCGCGACTGCTCGTCTGTTATCACTTCTTTCACCCCGACCAGGTGGTGAGCGCCCGCATGTTCACCGATCTGGCCGCCGAACAGCAACGCCGCGGCTGGCGCGTCAGCGCGTTGACCAGCAACCGGCTGTGGCACGCGCCCACCGAACGCCTCCCTGGCCGCCAGGACTGGTCGGGCGTGCAGATCCACCGGCTGTTCCGGCCGCCGTTCTCGCAAGCTCGCCCCGCGCAGCGCCTGGCGAACAGCGCCTGGATGATCGCCGGCTGGCTGTTGCAGGCGCTGACACTGCAGCGGTTTGACGCCGTGGTGATCGGCTCCGACCCGGCCTTCGCCGCGCTGCTGGCGGTACCGCTGCGACGGCTTCGGCCGCGCACGGCCATCGCTCACTGGTGCTTTGACCTCTATCCCGAGGCGATCTACGCCGAAGGGCTGGCGGGAGCGGCGCAGGCTCTGGGTCCGCTGGCCGAATCGATGATGGGGACCGCGTATCGCAGCTGCGACGCCGTGGTCGACATCGGCCCCGGCATGCGCGAACGGCTGGGCCGTTACGGCGGTGGCTGGCGCAGCGAAACCGTCACGCCCTGGGCGCTGGTGGAGCGGCAGTCGGTGGCGGCGCCCGATCCGGCGGTGCGAGCCTCACTATTCCAGGACGCCAGGCTGGCGCTGCTCTACGCCGGGACCATGGGACGAGCCCACGACTTCGCCCCGTTTCTGGAGCTGGCGCGCCGCTGTCGGGCCCGCTCGGGCAACGCGGTCCGGATCTGCTTTGCTTGCCGCGGCAACCGCCATGACGAGCTGCGCGCTGCCGTCCGCGCCGACGACAGCAACGTCACGCTGGTCCCCTTCGCCGACGAGGACGCCCTGCCGGCCCGTTTGCAGGCCGCCGACATTCACCTGCTCAGCCTGCGTCCCGAATGGGCCGGCCTGGTGGTCCCCTCCAAGTTCTTCGCCTCGCTGGCGGTGGGACGTCCGGTGCTGTTCGCCGGCCCGGCCTCGTCGGAGATCGCCTCGTGGATCGCTCAGCATCAGGTGGGTCTGGTGGTGGGCGACGGCACCGGCGCCGGCGATGCCAGCACCGGCATCGATGCCGCCGTCCAGCGGCTGCATGAGATCATGGATACGCCGGGAAAGCTGGACGCGTGGCAGCGCAACGCGCTCACCGTCTATCAGGCGCGATTCTCCAGGTCGGTCGGCAACGATCGCTGGGATGCGCTTCTGCGCGCGCTGATCGCCGATCGCTAGAGGTCGCCCCGAAGGGCCAGCACCGGCTGACCGGCGCGCGAGCGTGGGGTATAGTGGCGCCCCATGCGCGTACTGGTGACGGGATCGAACGGTCTGATTGGCTCCGAAGCGGTGACCTATTTCGACAAGCTGGGCGCCGAGGTGACCGGCGTGGACAACAACATGCGGGCAGTGTTCTTTGGCCCGGACGGCGACACGCGCTGGAATCAGCAGCGGTTGCAGTCGCAGGCGCCTCGCTTCCGCCACGTCGAGCTGGACATTCGCAACCGCGAAGGCGTCCTGTCCCTGCTGGCCGAGCAGCCGTTCGATCTCATCGTTCATTGCGCCGCGCAGCCGTCGCACGACCTGGCGGCCAAGATGCCGTTCGAGGATTTCGACGTCAACGCCGTCGGCACGCTGAATCTGCTGGAAGGTCTGCGGCGGCACCGCCCCGAGGCCGTCTTCGTCTTGACCAGCACCAACAAGGTCTACGGCGATGCGCCCAACGAGATTCCGCTGAAAGAGCTCCCCACGCGGTGGGAGTACGCCCGCCCGGAAGACTTCGCCGGCGTCTCCGAATCGTGCCGCATCGACCGCTGCCTGCACTCGTTGTTCGGGGCGTCCAAGGTGGCGGCCGACGTCATCGCCCAGGAATACGGCCGTTACTTTGGCCTCAAGGTGGGCGTGTTCCGGGGCGGCTGCCTGACCGGCCCCCAGCACAGCGGCGTCGAGTTGCATGGCTTCCTGTCCTATCTGGTCAAGGCCGCCGCCAGCGGCATCACCTACAAGATCTACGGGTACAAGGGCAAGCAGGTGCGCGACAACATCCACTCGCGCGACGTGCTGCGGGCCATACACCGTTTTTACGAAGCGCCCCGGCCGGGCGAGGTCTACAACTTGGGCGGCGGACGCGACAACAGCTGCTCGCTGCTGGAGGCGGCCACGCTGGTGGCCGAGCTGGGCGGCGGCACGCTGAAGACGGAGTACGTCGACGTTCCCCGTCGCGGCGATCACATCTGTTACATCTCGGACCTGCGCAAGCTCAAGGACCACTATCCGGGGTGGAAGATCGAGATCTCCCTGCGCGAGATCCTGACCGAGATCATCGACGGCTGGAAAGTGCGCCGCAAAGCGGGTTAGCGCACCGCCGGCGATGCCGAACCAGCGATCGATCGTCCTCTTCAGTCCATACTCTCCGCGCATCGGCGGCGGCGGGGCCATCTTGCGCAGCCTGATCCCACGGTTGACTGATTTCAACGTCACCTGGCTGTACACGGCCGATCGCGATCAGGAATTCCAGGGCGCCGAGTGGATCGGCCCCGGCCTGGGCGGCGGCTCGACGGCGCACGACCTGTCGCAGGCGCTGCTCCTGTGGTCGCGCGTGGAGACCGGGCGCCTGGCGGAGATCATCCGGACGTTGCTGGGCCATCCCGCCGACGGATACTGGGTCCTGGCCCACAATGAAGGCACGCTGGTGGCGCGCGCGCTGCTGCGGCGGGGCGCCGCGGTTCATCTATCGGTGCAGGACGTCGTGCCCGACGGAATCTTCGCCCGCTCGAACCGCTATCGCTGGCTGGCGCCGCTGGCCCGCCCCACCTACGACCAGACGCTGAAACGCGCCCCCAGCATCGACGTCATCTGCGAAGGCATGCGGCGATACTACCTGGCCCGCCTGGGCGTCAGCGGCACCGTCGTGCATCGCTGCTTGCCGCCGCTGATTCCGCCGGCCAGCGACGGGCGCCCGCCCGGCGAGCTGCACGTGGGCCACATCGGCACCATCTATGCCGCCAGCGAATGGCGCGCCTTCCTGAATGCGTTGCAGGCATATGCCGCCGCGCGAGGATTACGGCCGCGCATGACCATGATCGGCCTGGCCGAGCGTTACCATGGCCTGGCCAGCGAGTTTCCAACCATCGTCGAGCTGGTGCCCGACACGCCAGAGGACGAGGCGGTGGCGCGCCTGCAGCTTTGCGACTTTGTCTACGCGATGTACCCGTTTGAAACCCGCGCCGACGTCTTTCGCCGCACCAGCCTGCCCACGAAGATCAGCACGTATCTGCGCTGCCAGCGGCCGATCTTTGGCCACGCCCCGGCGGCCAGCAGCCTGGCCGACGTCCTGCGGGCCCACGACATCGGCCTGCTCTTCCCCGCCGCCTCCGCCAGCCCCGCTGATTTCGAGGCCGCGTTCAACGGCATTCGCGACAAGACGGTTCCGGTCGCAAGATACCAGGCGGCGCGCGAGGCGCTGTTCGGGGAAGCCAATGTCCAGCGCCTGGCTGACTGTCTGGCCCGCCTGGGCAACAGCTGAATGAGCGACTAGGCGCCCATGGAATCGGTGCTGGTCAGCCACCCTCACGCGGCGGCGTTCGCCAATGGCGTGGCCGCCGCTTTCGAGCGCAACGGAAACCTGGCGATGTATGTCAGCGGCGTGGTGGCGTCCCCGTCGGGCCTGTCCGGGCGGATCCTGAACCAGCTTGCGGGGGCCACCCCGGTGATGCGCAACCGCATCGTGGAGGGTGTCGATCCCCGACGGGTGCGCTCGCTGGCTGCCGTCGAGCTGGGGGCCCGTCTCGGTGCGCGGGTTTTCGCCGCGGCGGGTGCAGGGCCCGGCTCTGTTTACAACGCCGTGTTCCTCGCCCACGACGCGGCCGTGGCGTTGCTGAGGTGGCCACGCGGCACGGACATGGTCTACGCCTACGAGGACGCCGCGCTGCGCACGTTCATGCGCGCGCGGCGACGCGGTCTGGCGCGGGTGTGGGATCTGCCCTTGCCTCACTATGCGACGCTGGAACGGATGTGGAACGCCGAGCTGACCCGCTGGCCGGGCGCGCACGGCGGCGCGAGGGCGCCCATCGAACCCGCCTGGAAGAAACGGCGCAAGGACGCCGAGCTGGCGCTGGCCACGGCGGTGTCGGTGGCGTCGGCCAACACGCGCCGTTCGCTGGAAGACCTGGGAACCCAGGTGCCGGTGGTGGTGACACCGTACGGGTTTCCGGTCGAGACCTTCCAGCCCAAGCAGCAGCTCGGCGACGGCCCGTTCACGGTGCTGGCGGTCGGGACCCAGGACCTGCGCAAGGGGACACCCTATCTGCTGGAGGCCTGGAAGAAGGCCGACCTCAGAAATGCACGGCTGCGCCTGGTGGGGCCGATGAACCTGACCAAGCGCTTTCTCGACTCGTACGCCGGCCTCTTCGAACACGTACCGCACGCCGCCAACATCGCGCTCGGCCAGATCTATCGCGCCGCCGACCTGCTGGTGTTCCCCACTCTCGGTGACGGATACGG
>DATLVT010000104.1:0-7377 GCA_035577105.1 Polyangia bacterium | reverse complement strand
TGCAGCTGGTACAGCATGGTGTCGGTGGTCATCGTGAAGTAGTGGGGCGTCACCTGGGAGAGAAAACTTTCATTGGCGTAATCGCACAGCGCCACCATGTGGAAATCGTCGGGGAGGCGGCTTTGGTAGAGGGCGTCGAGGAGTGACGTGAAGACGGCGGCGCGCTGGGGTGGGGGCAGGTCGAGATCGATCTCCTGCGTGGTCAGGTAAAGGATCCGCAGCGGCTCGCCCGGGCGGGGAATCTTCCTGGCCAGCGGGCGGATGGCGCTGGCGGCGGCGGCCAGCGCCGCCGGAAATTTGTCGACGACGATGCGTCGGCCCGGCGACAGGTCAAAGGGAGCAAAGCACCCGACGATTTCACCGCCGGCGCCGCGGGCGATGAAGAAAGACTCCAGGGCAAAGCCGTCCCAGGCGCCCAGGCGGCGCGACAGCTCGTCGTCGGGTCCGTCAAAGACATAGCCCAGGGCGCGCCGGCGATTCTGCCTGTCCAGGAACGCGCGCAGGGCTTCGCGGTCGGCGGCGCTGCCCCGGGTGATGGTCGGGCGAAGGTCGCCCCGGGATCGCGTCCAGCCGGCCCACTTGAAAGGCTTGCGGGCAAACAGGCTGACCATCTTGTAGTTGGCGATGGGGCTGATGTCGAAAGGCGCCTTCTGCGAGGCGATGGCCTTGCGGGCGCGTTCGTTGGCCATGACGAACGAGCCCAGCAGGAAGCGCGCGCCGGCGAACTCGTCGATGGTGTGGCCGTCTTCGCACAGGTCGCGGGCCACCGCCTTCCATTCGAACTTGCTCTTGCGCTCGCGGCTGCGCTTGAAGCGCAGGTCCGAGACGTGGACGACGCTCTCGCGCCGCCCGTCGACATAACAGGGGCGCACCGAGAAGGTGAACATGCCCTCCATGTTGCCGTCGTCATCCTGGACCAGGCCCACCGCCGACACCGCGCTCTCGTAGCGTTGAAAGCGGAAGTAGTCGGGGTCCTTGACGAAGAGGATGTTGAAGGTCCCGCCCTGCATGCTGAGCTGGCGATAGAAGGACAGGATCCGGTCGTTGTCCCCTGGCCCGGCGAAACGGACGTTGGGATAACGGGTGAAGTAACTGGCCAGGTTCATGGTTGGGTCCTGTCGCCGATGCGCCGACGAATGAGCGCCGCCGACCGCGCATCGTCGCACAACAGCAGCGCCTCCGGCTTGATGTTTCCCACCACCATGCCGCGCGCCTCGCCGATCTCCTGATACAGGCGCCGGGCGTCAGCGACGGTGAGGACCCTGGCCGGCGCCAACTGCCCCAGATCGCGGGCCAGGTTGTAATGAAAGGCGGCCCGCAACGAATCGTCCAGCAGATCGCCGCGTCGCTGGTCGACGGCCGCCGTGGGTCCTTCGCACAGGGCCACATAGCCCGGCTTGTCGCCGGCGCCGTCGCCGGTGTCGTCCCCATCCAGGCGGGAGGGTGTCACCGCCAGCAGGGTCAGCGGGCGGCAGGTGTCGTCGCCGGCGATGGCGTCCAGGGCGGTGCGCGCCGCTTCCGGGCTCATCTTCTCGCCCACCATGTCCACGTCGTCGATGCGATCCAGAAACTCGAAGCAGGGCGTGCTGCCCAGAAATCCCCGCACCGCCAGCCGGTCCTTGAGGCCATAGCGCAGCAGTCCGCCGCTGGTCGTCAGCAAGGGACGGACGATCTGGCCGGCGCGCAGCTGCCAGGAAAAATACGGCTTGTCGTCGCCGAGGTCGACGAACTCGTAGTAATGACTGCGCAGGGCCAGCGGGTACTGATCGCGGTAAGGGATGGTGACCGCCCCTTCGGTGGCCCACAGGCCTTTCCCTTGGAAGCCGGCGTGCGGCAGCAGCTGGGCCAGGCGCGCCGCCCAGCGCGCCGACGTCGACGTGTCCCAGGCGCTGACCAGCGACAGCATGGGCCACAGCTCGGCGAAGAAAGTGGGATCGAGGCGTCCGTCCCAGCCGCGCAGAAGCTGGGCGGCACGCAGAGAGTGCGGTGGGCGTCCGGGCAGGTGGCGGTGCTCGTCGTCCCAGCGGCCCTCGTCCAGAACAGCGACGATGGCGTCGCGCTGGCTGCCCAGACGCTCCAGCAGGTTGAGGGCGAAGGTCGGGCTCCAGACGGAGATCAACGTCAGATCAGCGGCGGCGGCCAGGAAGCACAGGGTGGCGAACAGCGAATCATCCGACGAAGACGTCGTGGCCACCCAGGGCGGCACGGGCGCCGTCATCGCCGAGAAGAGGCGTTTCGACCAGGACAGCAAGCCCCGATCGTCATTCAGGTTGGCGGCGGTGGCGGCGCGCAGGTTGGTGGGCATCCACGACAGCGACCAGTAATGCCGGCCGCGGGCGATGGGCGGCACCTGCCGGTAAAGGTCAAAGCCCCAGGGCGAGATGGCCGCGTCCAGCTCGGCCAGAAAGCCGGCGGTGTAGGGGATCCATTTCATGCTGCTGCTGGAGCCGCTGGTGGGTTGATAGCGATGACAGTGGGCGCCGGTGAGCTGGGCGGACGCGCCACGGCGCTGCTGCTCGATGGCGTCGGCCAGGTCGGGATAGCTGTGCTCGCCGACGCGCGCGCGAAACGTCTCGGGGGTCATCGTCGCGTCCAGGCCCAGGCGCTGGGCCTGGGCGCTGCCGGCCACCGCGCGCAGGACGGCGCGCAGCCGCTTGACCTGCGCGCCCTGGACATCGGCCAGCGCGCGATCGAACGCGCGCGCGGCACCGGTGCATGCCAGCACCGCCGCGCGATGCGAGAGGCGGCGGGCCTGCGCGGCGGCGCCCCTCTTCAGCGACGAGCTCATGAAAGGCGCATCACTCCGAGCCGCTCTGCTGCAGGCCGGCGGTCTCGTCATCGTCGACCGCCGGTTCGGAGGCAGGCGGCGCCGAGGTTCCGCTGTTCGCCTTGCGTTGCTCCTTGCGCAGGTACGGTTTCAGCAGCGAGATCGAGATCTCGGCCACGCAGGGCAGCTCGTGCCCCTGGCGCCAGCCGGGATTGCAGCGTTCGAAATAGTTGATGACGGGGTTGTGCAGGCGCATGGCCGGCGTGATGGGCGCGACGTCCTCGCGCAGGCGCTGCGAGCCTTCGCCAAAGTCCAGGATTCCCCGGTCGGGATCGTACTTGCCCGGGAACAGCTTTTGCGAATACGCCTGGGCCAGCCGCTGCAGCTTGGGATCGTTGGGCCGGTCGTGGCGCGGGTAATAGTTGGCGAAGTTCTTTGCCAGCAGCATGTACGTCTTGTAGCCCTTGGAGATCAGCAGCCAGTAAAGCGGCACGCCCAGCGATCGAAACCACAACTGCAACAGATAGCGAGTGAACCCGTCCTTCAACGTGCGGTCACCCCAGCAGGCGGGATCCAGAATCGTGTCGCCGCTGAACACGCCGATGGCGTCCCGCTCGCCGTCCCACAGCGGCACCTTCATGACGGTGGTGAAGCCGCGGATGGCGCCGGTGGCGCGTTCGCGAACCAGGACCGCGCCGTCCTTGCGGGACAGATCGCGCAGGAAGGTGGCCGCGTCGGCGTTCTCGTAGAACCCGGAGAACAGCGTGTGCATGGCCTGGATGTCCGCCGCCGAGATCTGGCGCAGCGGCCGGTAACCGGCGGTCAGCTTGCCGCGATCGAAGATCATGGCGTCTCTCCTGTGGCTCGCTGCAGGCGCACGCGGGCCAGCCCGGCGTCGATGCGAGCGTCGACGGCGGCCAGCCGCGCGCGCACCAGATCGGTCTCGGCGTCGGTCAATTCGACGCTGGTGGCCCGCCCCTCGGCGAACAGCGCCTGGCGGACGCGGTGCGACTCCTCGGCGGCGGCCAGCCCACGCGCCGTCGTGGCCAGCACCGCCGCCGACTCTTGCTGGGCGCGCGCGGCGGCCATCACCTCGGCGCGGATGGCCTCGGCCAGGCTTTGCCGCTCGGCCTCGGTGGCGGCGGCGCGGGCGCGGTGGCGGCGGGCAACGGCCAGCCCGGTGGCCAGATCATTCGGCGAGAAAACCAGGGAGGCGGCCACCTCCCAGGTGGTGTGGAACCGATCCTCCTGAGGAAAAAAACGGGGGTTCGGATTCGCCGACAGCAGCACGCCGCTGACCTCCAGCCGCGGCAACAGCAGGGCTCGCGTGGCGCGACCCTGGGCGCGCTCACCGTCGCTGGCGTGGGCCAGCGCCGTCAGCTCGGCGCGCCGATCAAGGGCGCGCTGGAAAGCCGCGTCGCTGTCAGGCGCCGCCGATGCCGCCGGCACAGCCACGTCCAGGTCGTTGCCGACGACGTACGGCTGGCGGTCGCTGTCGTGCAGGGCGGTGCGCAGCTGGTCTTCCAGCAGGTCAGCCAGGTTGGCCGTGCGCAGAGCCAGCAGCTCGGCCGCGGCCAGCTGCGACTCCACCCGCAGCACGTCCGCGTTGGTTGAACCGCCCACGTCCCGTCGCCCCTTGACGTTGGTCAGATGCGCGCGCGTCTGTTCGCGGGCGCTGGCGGCCACGTCGTGCTGCAGCCGGGCCCGCGCCCACTCGTAGTAAAGGATCCGCGCGTCGCCAGCGACGCGGAGTTCTGTGGCGCGCCAGCTGTCCTGGGCGGCCGCCGCCTGTTCGACCGCGGCGGTGGTGGTGTGGGGAAGCCGCAAGAAATAGTCGGACACCGGCAGCGACGCCGCCGCGGTGAACACCGTCTGATCCTGCAGCACGGGAAAACGAATGGCCACCGAGGTGGGAAAGTTCTGCTGCGAGATGTCCCCCGCCTGAGGCGTGACCACGACGTTGCCGATTGTCGGCGACGTGATCGGTGACAGGCGCGCGTAACGCGCGCTGCCCACCAGGCGGGGGAACAACGCCACGCGCGCCTCGGTCACGGCGGCCGCCGCGACGTCGACGTCCGCGCGCCGCGCCGCCAGCACGGCGCTGCTGGCCACCGCGCGTCGCGCCACCTCGTCCGCGGTCAACACGGTCTGCGCCGACAGTGTTCGCGGCGCCGCCAGCGCAGTGACCGCCGCCGCGACGGCCAACGCCACGACGGGACCGCCCGGCAGCGACCGGCGCGCGCGTCGATTGGCATTTAAAAACGGAATCACGCAGTTCTCCTTGTTACAGCGGCCGGACAGGCGGTGATGACTTTGGCCAGGCTGGCGTCAGCCACGCCTCCCCGCAGGAACGGGCAGATGCAGGTCGACCCGGAGGCCCAGGGGAAGGGTAGGGGTCGTGTCGAAAACGAAGATCACCTCCAGCACACGGGTGTCCACCCGCGCCTTCGGATCGTCATTGCGGATGGCCTTTCGACCAAGGTCTCCCATCACCCGCACGACCTTTCCGGGAAAGCGACGCTCCCCGTAGGCGTCGACGCGCACGAACCCGGTCTGGTTGACGCCGATGCGGGCGATGTCTTCCTCGTCGACCTCGGCGCGCACCTGCAGCTTGTCCAGGTTGGCCATGCTCAGCACCACCGTCGGCGGCACCAGCGAGACCTGCTCGCCGATCTCGGCATGGCGGCGCAGCACCACCCCGTCGGTGGGGGCGCGTAGCTCCATCTGCGCCCACAGCAGGCGCGTCTCCTCCAGCTCTGCTTGCAGCCCGGCGACCTCGGCCATCGCCGCCCGCTTCAGCTCGCCGCGGGTCCCCTCGCGCACCACCGCCAGCCGCGCGTCGGCGGCCGCGGCCCGCGCCGCGGAGGCCTGGGCACCGCTGCGCAGGCGCTCCGCCTCGGCGTCGGTGATGGCCTGCTTGCCCAGCAGCCGTTCGCCGCGGGCCCGCTCGGTGGCCTCGTTGGTGGCCTGGGTTCGCGCGGCGTCGGCCTCGGCTTCGACGGCGCGGATCTCGGCCAGGCGTGAACCGCGAAAGGCCGCATCACGGCGGGCGCGCGCTGCGTCCAGCGCCGCCTGGGCGCGGGCCACGCGGGCGGCGGCCAATCGATCGTCAAGGCGCGCCAGCACCTGGCCCTTGCTGACGTGGTCGCCTTCGTTCACCAGCAGCGCAATGATGCGCCCGCCCTGCTCGAACCCGAGATCGATGACGTCGGTCTCCGCTTCCACGCGACCAGGCGCCACCACTTCGTCCCGCTCCGTCGGGGCGGCCAGCACCTGCCGCTGCTGTTCGCTGTCGCCACCGCCGCCGGCGCCAACGATCTTTGCCCGCCCCAGCCAGGCCGCGCCCAGCGCCCCGGCCCCCACCAGCGCCACCACCACCGACCGCCTCTTCATGACGATGCTCCCACCATCGCGGCGCCGGTGCGCGCCGAGGCGACGCGACCGTCCTCCACCGCGACCACCCGATCGGCGTAACGCTCCAGGCGCGGGTCGTGGGTGACCACCACGACCGCCCGTCCTTGCTGGCGCGTCAGCCCGTGTAACAGCTCCATGATGCCCAGAGCCGTCTTGGAATCGACCGCCGCGGTCGGCTCGTCGCCCAGGATCACCGTCGGCCCGCCACCCAGGGCGCGGGCGATGGCCACGCGCTGCTTCTGTCCGCCGGACAGCTCGTCGGGCCGGTGGTGCATGCGATCCTGCAGGCCAACCGCCGTCAGCAGCCGGCGTGCCTCGTCCTTGGTGTCAGCCGCCCTGGCGCCCGGATTCTTGAGCTGCGTGGCCAGCGCGACGTTCTCCAGGGCGGTCAGCGCCGCGAACAGGTTGAAGCCTTGAAAGACGAAACCAAAGTGGCGGGCCCGGATGGCCGGCAGCGATTTTTCGGGCAGGGCGGTCGCCACCCGGCCGTCGACCAGGACGTCGCCCGTGGTCGGGCGCAGCAGCAGGCCCAGGATGGAGAGCAGCGTCGTCTTGCCCGAGCCGGACGGTCCCTGGATCAGCAGAACCTCACCGGCGAACACCGACAGATCGGCGTCCTGCAGCGCCTGCACGGCGTTGTCGCCCGCGCCATAGCGCTTGCCGACCCCGCGAAGCTCGACGATTGGGTCCATCCCGCTCTCCCTGTCATCCCTTGAAGACCGACGCGGGGTCCAGCCGCAACACCTTGGCGATCGACAGCAACGACGCCAGGGAACACATCAGCGCCGTCAGCACCGCCGTCGAGATCAGGACCGCCGGCGACAGCACCACGCTGAGGTTGGCCGCGCGCAGCCCGGCCCGCGCCAGCACCGCCATGGCGCCGCCCAGCACCAGCCCCAGCGCCGCCGAGATCAATGCCTGGTACAGGATCACCCGCACGATGGCGGCGTTCTCGGCGCCCATCGCTTTCAGGGTGCCGTACTCGCGGATGTGTTCCAGCGTCCCGTTGTAGAGGATCTGCCCGACCACCACCAGCCCGACGATCACCCCCATCATGGCGGTCATGAAAAAGCCGACGCCCACGCCGGTGCGCTCGGACCAGTAGGCGCGCGCCCGCCGGGAAAACTCGGGCGCATCGTACGCGGAGACGTAAGGGATGCGGCTCAGGCGCTCGCGCACGGTCGATATGGCCACGC
>DATLVT010000103.1:0-3473 GCA_035577105.1 Polyangia bacterium | reverse complement strand
CGTCATTGACGGTAATGAGCGCGTCCAGGCGGCCGAGCTCGACGTCGGTGGTGTCGCCGGTCGCCTGCAGCGCGAAGCTCGCGTGGTCGCTCTCGATTCGCTTGCGCAGCGCCGCGGTCTCGGCGGGCGCGCCGGTGACCGCGACGCGCGACGCGTGAGCGGCGTTCTTCGATGCTTTGCTGGCCATCACCTGCGCCAGCACCAGCGACATCAGCGGATAGACCACCAGCGGGAACAGGACCATCACGAACAGCGTGCGGCGGTCGCGCAGCGTCTCGCGCAGCTCCTTGCCGTAGACCAGCGCTACCGTGGCCAAGCGCGGGCGGGAAATCATGACGGCGGCGCCGGCGCGGGCGCGGCGCCCCCTTCCAGCGCGGCGACCAGCGTCAGGAACGCCTCCTCCAGGCTGCTCGCGTCGCCGGCCATCGCGCGCAGCGCTGCCGGGCTGCCTTCGGCCAGCATGCGGCCGCGGTGCAGTAGGCCGATGCGGTCGCACAGCAGCTCGGCTTCGGCCAGATAGTGGGTCGAGAAGATGACCGCCTTGCCACGGTCGCGCTCGGCCCGCACAAAATCTCGCAAAAAACGCGAGGCCAGCACGTCCAGTCCCACCGTCGGCTCGTCCAGGATCAGCACCGGCGGGTCATGCAAAACGGCGCGGGCGATCGACACCCGCTGGCGCAGCCCCGTCGACAGCGCCTCGCAGCGGCGGTCCAGGATGCCGTCCAGATCCAGGGCGCGGGAGATGAAGGCGATCCGTTCGCTGACCACCGCCGGCGAAAGATCGTGCAAGCGTCCGAAGAACACCAGCAACTCGCGCGCGGTCAGGCGGGCATAAAGGCCGGTGGTGCCGGTCAGAAACCCCAGCTTGCGCTGCGCCGCCTGCGGTCTTTCAGCGACGTTGATGCCGGCCACCAGCGCCCGGCCCCGGGTCGGGATCAGGATGCCGGCCAGGATGCGCAGGGTGGTGGTCTTGCCGGCGCCGTTGGCCCCCAGAAGGCCATAGATCTGCCCCGCGCTGACCGTCAACGATAGCCCGTCGACGGCCGCGTTCGCGCCGAAGTTCTTGCCCAGACTTTCGATGACGACGGCGGGGCCGTTCATGCGCCGGTCGACACCATATCAGGCTGGCCGACCGACCGCGCTGCCGCCGGCGCGGCGCCGGACGCTGAGAATCACCGGCGGTCGCTCAGAAACACTCCCCCAGGCGGCAGATCTCGCCCGGGAGGTAGCGACGGGAGGTGCAAGGCGTGGCCGTGACCGCGCCCGAGGCCTTGTCGAAGTGGCCGGTGCAGTCGGGCGGCGGGCTGGCCGTCGGTGGCGGCGCCGGGCAGTGAGGACCATTCTGGTTGTAGCTGATCCAGACCCGCAGCGGCGCGGACACGCCGCCGTTGCCGTTCTTGTCGCTGCCGGCGACGGCGATGCAGGCCCAGCCTTCGGCGATGTTGTTGGCGTAGGTGTCGAAGGCGCCGCCCTCGCAGAAATTAGCGTCGATCGGCTCCACGCTCCAGATGGCGCTTTCCTTGCCGGCATAGCTGATGACGATGGTGGGCTGGCTGACAGTGCACAGGTCATTGGGCGGGTCAGGGTCTTTTCCGGGCAGGCAAGCCGGTGCACCTGGCAAGAGCAGCGACGGGTCCGGCGTGAAGTCGGCCGCTCCCTTTGGTTTCACCGGCGCCAGACGGACCTTCAGGACCTCGTTGTTCTTGGTGGGGGGGTTGGTGGTGGGGATCAGCTTGGGGTTGATGGAGTCGCAGATGCCGTCGCCGTTACCGTCGACAACCAGGGGCTGGTTGGTGTCGTCGAGGATGTAGACGGCCACGGTGTCGGGATCCAGGCCGGCGATGGGTGACTTCTTCAGACCGCCGGCGGGGTTGCCGGTGTCCTCCACCCGGGCGCGCAGATCGAACACCTGCGACACCATGCAGCCGTCCGCCGGCATGTCGCCAATGAGGAGATTGTTGCTGAGCGGATCGAACAACCACGAGCAACGCAAACCCGTGTCCAGTTTGGTGTCGCGCACCTCGGGCGGATCCAGATCCAGCAGCGGGGGCTGGTTGTCGATGGCGATCTCGTACGGGACCGTCGTCTCGTTGCCCAGCGTGTCCGCGGCCCGGAAGGAGAGGGTGGGGTAGACCAGACAGAGCCCGCCGGCGGGCGCATCCAGCCCGCAGGCCGTCAGCTTGGCGGTGTCGAAGAGGATGCTGTAGACGCCCTTGCTCTCCTCGGCGAGCGGCAGCTCGAACTTGGGATCGGTGGCGTTGCCGATCAGCACGATGACCGACGACGGCAGGACGTGGGCGTCGTCGGCGATGGTGGCCTTGATGGTGATGACCCCGCCCACCACCGCGCCCGGGGGCGGGAAGGTGTTGGTGATGGTCGGGCCTGTCTCGTCGACGACGAAGGGGGTGCGGATCTCGCTGCGCGTCCCGCGGGCGTTGCGGGCAGCGATGATCAGCAACTGGTCGCCGACCAGAGGCGGGATCGGTTGGTGAAAGTCCAGCATGCCCCGGTAGCTGTTGGTGGTGCCGACCTGCTGTAAGGTCACCGGTACCCCGCCCACGCTGGCGTCGATCGGCAGGGCGGTGGCGCCGTAAGGATCGGAGTCGATGACCGCCTCGATGTTCAGGATGCCCTTGTAGTGCCCGTCCACCGCTGGCGAGACCACCGTGATGGTGGGGCCGCTGTCGACCTTGATCGTCACGGTGGCGCTGCCCTTTGTTCCCGACGACGTGGCCGCTTCCACGCGCAGCTGGTATTCGCCCGTCGGCAGCGTGCTGACGCTCAACTTGCCGCGATAGTCCCCGGGACCAAAGGCGAGCAGCGGGGTGGGCGGCAGCGCGGCGACCGCGGTGCTGCCGGCGGCGCTGGCCACCACGGTGGCCCGCACCGATTGCGGATCGATGATGGCCATGCCGTCGGTGGGCGCGGCGAGGACGATGGTGGCTCGCACATCGACGGTGGCGGCCGACCCCAGGATGGCGCCGTCGGCCGGCGTGACGATGGTGATCATGACGTTGGGATCGTCGGTGGTGTTGCTGCCGGGGCTGTCGGTGACCGCGGCGCCGTCGACCGGTCGAGAGGTCTGATAAGGATTGGCGGTCGTGCCGCTGCCGCAGCCAGCGGCGCTGCCCAGCAGCGCCATCATGATCAGCGGCAGGGCCGGGGTTGCGCGCCCGCCAGCGTCGCAGGTTCGCCGGCGCATCACGGAGCGCCCGAGGGGGCGACCGCGGGGGCCACCGATGCCGGGCAGGTCAGGTTGTCGCCCGTGCTGCAGCAGTCGACAACTTCATCCTGGGCGACATTGCAGGCGTTGCCCGTGTTGGTTGGCGGCGTCGTGAAGGGGCAGGTCTCCACGCGGCCGATCAAGCAGCCGTCGCAAACACGAATGGGGAACAGAAAAGGATCCGAATCGACGGTGCCAGAGCGATCGCCGGACACACGAATCCGCGCCGCCAGCTGCAGGTACGAGCCCT
>DATLVT010000102.1:0-17360 GCA_035577105.1 Polyangia bacterium | reverse complement strand
TTGTTCGTCCCTCCCCACAGAGCTTTACGACCCGAAGGCCTTCATCACTCACGCGGCGTGGCTGGGTCAGGCTTTCGCCCATTGCCCAATATTCCCCACTGCTGCCTCCCGTAGGAGTCTGGGCCGTGTCGCAGTCCCAGTGTGGCTGATCATCCTCTCAGACCAGCTACCCGTCTAAGCCTTGGTGAGCCATTACCTCACCAACTAGCTGATGGGCCGCGGGCTCATCTTCCGGTGACAGCTTCCAAGGAGAGGCCATCTTTCCCAACAGCGCCCGTAGGCGCCGCTGACGTACGCGGTATTAGCAATCCTTTCGGACTGTTGTCCCCCGCCGGAAGGTAGATTACCCACGTGTTACGCACCCGTCCGCCACTTTACTAGAGGAGTTGCCCCCTCATTCTCGTTCGACTTGCATGTGTTAGGCCCGCCGCTAACGTTCGCTCTGAGCCAGGATCAAACTCTCCAGTTAAATCTGCGACAAAGGCCGAAGCCTCTGCTCAAACAACCTGAGATTCGAACTGACTAACTTGTGACCCGAAACCGAAGTTCCGAATCACGCTCGGATTACTCACAATTGTCGGGGTATCTTGGTCCTGCCCGAGGGCAGCACCAATTACCTTTTCGAACTTGGTTTGCTATTCAGCTTTCAGAGACCGACGCGAAAAAACCCTTGGTAGGTGGGAAACCGACTTCTGGTTACCCGGCTGCCAGGGAGCGCAGAGTTTATTCAGATTCAGTTTTCAGTCAACAAAAACTTCTGAAAAACTTTCGAGGTGTTCAGGTTGCTCGAAACGGGCGCGCGGAGCGCTCATCCCTTTCAACCAACGGGTGCCTCCCCAACCAAACCAGCCTCCAAAACCCCTCCCCACTCGGCCCCGCTACCCGCGAGCGGCAAGCCGCTTCGCAGGGGCGTTAATGTATCAGGCTTGACCCAGGAGGCAACGGAAATTTGTCGAGAATGTTTCGGGAGGGACCGGGCGTCTATTTCCATATCCCAGGTTCGGTATCCAGGTTCGGTATCCAGCCCGCTTTCGCATTTGCGGCATCTTTCGCCTTCTGAACGCGGTCATATAAAGTGAGCGTCGTGAGCCGTCCGTGATTTTGTGTCCCCATTGCCTGGCCCCCAATGATGACCCCGGGGCCAAATTTTGCGGACGGTGCGGGGGCGATCTGACCGGGGGAGCGCCCGGTGCCGCTGGTGCGGGCCAGGCGGGCCCCGACGCAGGTGCCTCTGCTGGCGAAGGCGAGACCGTCGATCCCTGGTTGACCCGCGTTCTGGACGGTCGGTATCGGGTCCTGGCACGCATCGGCGCCGGGGGAATGGGCGCCGTTTATCGAGTGGAGCATGTGCGGCTGGGAAAGATCGCAGCCATGAAGGTGTTGCACCCTGACACCGCCACCGATCGAGAGATGGTCAAGCGTTTCTGGCTGGAGGCGCAGTCGGTGAGCCGTCTCAACCACCCCAACATCGTTCAGACATTTGATTTCGGGCAGTGGACCGGCGCGTTCTATCTGGTCATGGAGTACGTGACCGGGGACGACATGGCCGCTGTCCTGAGGCGTGAGGGGCCTCTGGGCTTTGCGCGCGCGGCACGGTTCTTCGTGCAGATCTGCTCGGCCCTGACCGAGGCGCATGACCATGGGATCGTGCACCGCGATCTGAAGCCGGAAAACCTGATGATGGTGCGGCGGCGCGACGGCGCCGAACACGCCAAGGTTCTTGATTTCGGCCTGGCCAAGCTGCGCGAGCGCGAAGAATCGTCGGTGATCACCACCGGGGCGCGCATCGTGGGAACGCCCTATTACATGTCGCCAGAGCAGGTTCGTGGTGAGCCGCTGGACTCACGGGCTGATATCTACAGTTTGGGAGCGACGCTTTACCGTGTCCTCACCGGCTACCCGCCGTTTCATGCCTCGACGCCGATGGGCGTCCTCACCAAGCACGTCACCGACGAGGTCGTCCCCCCGCGCGAGCGGGCCCCCGCGCAGTCCTTGCCGGCGGCGGCGGACCAGGTGGTGCTGCGGGCGATGGCGAAATCGCCTGACGATCGCTATTCGTCGGCGGCCGAGATGCAGCGCGATCTGGAGGCGGCGCTGGACGACATGCCGCGGACCCGTTCCTCGGCTTTGCTACGCACTCCGGGCGCGGCGCGATCGGCGGAGGAGCGATCGGCGGTCGAGGCGGCCACCATCAGCCTGGCCGACGGTGTTGAAGGAGGGGTGCCCGATTCGGCGGAGCGCCTGCGCCGCAGCGACATCGACGAATTCGAGCGCCTGCTGCGGCGACGAAAGGTCATCACGCGGATCGTCTTGCCGCTGCTGATCGCCGCCGCCGCCGCGGGCGGGATCGCGCTGGCGGTGAGATCCGGTGGCGAAAAGGCCGACGTGGTCGAGCACGAGCCCAACAACACGCCCGGCTACGCCAACCTCTTGCCAATGGGGATGACGGTGCGGGGCGCGATCGGCAAGGCGCTGGAAGGCGGCCAGTCCGACGTCGATTACTACCGCATCCCCGCGGGACGCGGCCCGCGCGTCTTCAGCGCGCGCGTGGAAGGTGTTCCTGGCATGGACCTGGTGCTGGAGCTGTTCGACAGCCAGGGACGCCGGCTGGCCAAGGCGGACGCGCATGGCCGGGGCGGCGGCGAACGACAGCAGCCGATCGCTATCCCGACGACGGAGACATTCCTGGCCGTGCGTGAGGTCTGGATCCAGGGCGTCCCACCCATGGAGACGCCCGACGACCGCTATGCGCTGACGGCCCGGTGGGGACCACCGGAGGCGGGATGGGAACTGGAGCCGAACGACACGGAGGCCCTCGCCTCGCCGCTGGCGGCCGGAGCGTCGGTGCGCGGGTATCTGGCCGACGCCGAGGACAAGGACTGGTTCGCCGTCACGGCGGCCAAGGACGGCGAGTTGACGGTTCGGGTGACGCCGCCCGCGGAGGTCGATGTCGTCTTGTTCCGGCCCGAGAAGACAGCCGCCATCAATCACCACGGCGTCGGCGCGGCCGAGGAGATCACGGCCAGCGTGACGGCCGGAAAGCCGTTCCTGATCGGCGTGGCCCGCAAGCAGGTCGCCGGCAAGGACGCCAAGGCGCAGGGGTTGCCGGCGCTGGACGAACCCTACGAGCTGGCCACCACGTTCCGGCCGGCGCCTTGATCAGCGCCGCGCCGCCAGAAGCTTGGCCGCTTCCTTGGCGTGGTAGGTGAGGATCATGTCGGCGCCGGCGCGGCGCATGGACAGCAGCGTCTCCAGCATCACGCGGTCGTGGTCGATCCAGCCGTTGGCGGCGGCGGCCTTGATCATGGCGTATTCGCCGGAGACGTTGTAGCAGGCGACCGGCACGTCGAACTCGCGGCGGACTTCGCCGATGACGTCCAGATAGGCCAGGGCCGGTTTGACCATGACGATGTCGGCCCCCTCCTCGACGTCCAGGGCGACCTCGCGAATGGCCTCGCGCACGTTGGCGGGATCCATCTGATAGCCCTGGCGATCACCGAACGCGGGCGCCGAATCGACGGCGGTGCGGAAGGGGCCGTAGTAGGCCGAGGCGTATTTCGCCGCGTACGACAGGATGCCCACGCGATGAAAATCCTCCTCGTCCAGCGATTCGCGCAGAAAGCCGACGAAGCCGTCCATCATCCCTGACGGCGCCACGATATCGGCGCCGGCGCGGGCGTAGGACAGGGCGAGGCGGCCGAGGTTGTCCAGGGTGGCGTCGTTGTCGACCTCGCCGTTCAGGATCACGCCGCAGTGACCGTGCGTGGTGTACTCGCAGAAGCACGCGTCGACCATGACCACCAGCTCGGGGACGGCTTTCTTGATGGCGCGGATGGCCCGCTGGACCACGCCGTCGGGGTGCCAGGCTTCGCTGCCCACGTCGTCTTTCTTTTCGGGCAGGCCGAAGAGCAGCACGCCGGGGATGCCCAGCCTGGCGGTCTCCTCGGCCTCCTGGGCGAGCTGATCGACGGAGAGATGGAACTGGCCGGGCAGCGAGGAGATCTCCTTGCGGACGCCCTTACCCGGCGCGATGAACAGCGGGTAGATGAAATTATCGGGAGAAAGGGTGGTTTCGCGCACCAGGCGGCGGAGCGCGGACAGCTGGCGAAGACGGCGCGGGCGTGATTCGGGGAACGACATGTTCCCGTAAGCGTAGCCCAGCCGTATCGTGCGCTCAAACCGGTGTGCCGCGACGGTCGCGGCGAAAGGCGATGAGCGCGCTGACCATGGCCGCCGCGGAGGGGGCGTCGGGGACGACATCGACGGTCACGCCGGCATCGACGATGGCGGCTGCGGTGGTGGGGCCGATGGCGGCTATCAGGCGTCCGCCCAGGGGCGCCAGGCCATGGCCGTCGACGAAGGCGCGAAACGCCGACGGGCTGGCGAAGACGGCCAGGTCGAAGGGGGGTGGTGTGCCGGCCAGCGGCAGGGACGTGGTGCGCGAGACGGGAACGACGTCGACGAGGCAGCCCTGTTCGGTCAGGCGCTGGGCCAGGAGGTCGCGCCCGCCCACCGCTTGCGGAAAAAGGACGCGCGTCCCGGGAGGCAGCGCGGTCAACGCGGCCAGCAGACCCTCCTGGCGCTGATCGCTGTCGGGCACCACGTCGACGGCGATGCCGGCGGCTGCCAGGGCGCGGGCGGTCTGGGCGCCCACCGCGGCGACCTTGAGGCCGGTCAATGCGGGGGCAGCGGCGCCGGTGGCGGCGGCCCGAGCCAAGGTGAAGCGGACGGCCGACGGGCTGGTGAAGATCACCCACTGGTACGCCGCGATCTTCTTCAGCGCGCCGTCCAGCGCCTCCCAGCTGGGGGGCGGTTCAACGGCGATGGTGGGATAGGCGATCGCCTCCGCCCCCGCGGCTTCCAGGGCGGCGGCGAAGGGCGGGATCTGATCGGCGGGGCGGGTCACCAGGATGCGCCAGCCGGCGAGGGGCCTCTCCGCAAGGGTCACGACGGGATGATACCTTCGGGGGCGTGATGCGTCTTGTCTGGGGCAGAAGGTTCGGCCTTGCGCCGCTGGTGTTGTCCGGATGGCTGGCGTTCGGTGGCGCCTTCGCTTGCCGCAGCGGCAACGCGGTCAAGCCGGAGGCGACGCGCTCTGACCTGCGGACATCGGCGTCGGTGGTGGTGCCAGTGGCCGGGCGCAACGTTTCCTTTCGCGTCGAGCTGGCGCGCACCCCGGAAGAACACGAACGGGGCCTCATGTACCGGCCCCACCTTGATCCGGACGCCGGCATGCTGTTCCTGTTCGACCGACCGGCGCCGCTGAGCTTCTGGATGAAGAACACGCTGATCCCTCTGGACATGCTGTTCATCGACGCCGACCACAAGATTGTCGGCATCGTCGAGAACGCCGAACCACAGACGCTCACCTCGCGCCGGGTGGATGAACCGGCGCAATACGTGCTGGAGATCGGCGGTGGGCTGTCCGCGCGCCTGGGCATACATCCGGGTGCCATCGTCGAATTTCGCGACGTCCTGGCGCCTTGATCGACGGCGGCGACCTTCCCGGTTCTCGCGGACGGATTTAGTGGTAATAGTACCGGCGCAAAATGAACTGAACGTTCGTCTCTGCAGGCCTTGGAGGATCAGAATGCGCATCACGGCTTTTTCCGGTTGTCTTGGTCGTCCGGTGGTAACCATTTTGGCGGGATTTCTGGTGGTATTGCCGCTGTCGGCTCAGGCTCAGGCGCCGGCGGGCGGAGACGACCCGGCCAAGGGGACCTTCACGCTGGACGAGGCGACCAAGGGCGTGCCCGGCAAGGGGACGCTGGTGGCCGCCATCGAGACGACGGAAGGAAAATTTCATTGCGAGCTGTACGAAAAGCAGGCGCCCGTCACGGTCGCGAACTTTGTCGGGCTGGCGCGAGGCGTTCGCCCCTGGAAGGATCCCAAGACCGGTGAATGGGTGAAAAAGCCGCTTTACGACGGCCTGATCTTTCACCGCGTGATCCCCGGTTTCATGATCCAGGGCGGCGATCCGCTGGGCGTCGGGATGGGAAATCCGGGGTATCGGTTCAAGGACGAGATCGCGCCTGATTTGAAGTTCGACAAGCCGGGCCTGCTGGCCATGGCCAACTCGGGGCCGGCCACCAACGGGTCGCAGTTCTTCATCACCGAGGGGACGCCCGAGCACCTGACCGGGCGGCACACCATCTTCGGGCTGTGCGATCCGGTCTCGCTGGTCACCAAGATCGCCAACGTGCCCAAGGGGGCGCGCGACAAGCCGGTCACCGACGTGGTGATCAAGAAGGTCACCATCAGCCGCGAGAAACCCGGCAAGCGCAAGGGCGCGGACAAGTGACGGCTGCGTGAAACACTTCGTCCTCGACACGAACGTCCTCATTCACGATCCGGGAGCGATGCTCCACTTCGCCGACAACGAGGTGGTCATCCCCATCTTTGTGCTGGAGGAGATCGACCAGTTCAAGAAGGAGGCGTCCGAGCGGGGGCGTAACGCCCGCGAGGTGGCGCGCGTCCTGGATCGCCTGCGCAAGGCGGGCGCCCGCCTCAGCGACGGGGCCGTGCTGGAATCGGGGGGGCGGCTGCGGGTGGCGTCGGCGGCGCGCTCGGTGCCGACCACGCTGCGCGATTCGCAGATCGCCGACCACCTGATCCTGATGGTGGCGCTGGACGTTCGCGACGGTAACCCGGGCGAGCCCACCATCTTCGTCACCAAGGACGTCAACCTGCGCATCCGGGCCGACGCCCTGGGCCTGACCTCGATGGACTTCGAGGGCGAGCGCATCGACATCGAGGAGCTGTACTCCGGGATCGCCGAGCTGCCGGTGACCGGGGCCGACGTCGACGCCTTCTTCGCCAACGGCGCGCTGGAGCTGGGCCAGGCCAACCTGAACGCCAACCAGTATGTCCTGTTGCGCGACAAGGAGACGCCGTCCCACAGCGCCCTGGGCCGATACGACGCGCTGGCGCGGCGGCTGGTGCAGTTGCGCAAGCTGCGCGACGGGGTGTGGGGGATTCGCCCGCGCAACAAGGAACAGCACTGCGCCCTGGATCTGCTGCTGGCCGACGACATCAAGCTGGTCACGCTCGTCGGCAAGGCCGGCACCGGCAAGACCATGCTGGCGCTGGCGGCGGGCATGCAGCGGGTGGTCGAGGAGCAAATCTATTCCAAGCTGCTGGTGTCGCGGCCGATCTTTCCGCTGGGGCGCGACGTCGGTTACCTGCCGGGCGACCTGGAACAGAAGCTGAACCCGTGGATGCAGCCCATCTACGACAACGTTGAGTTCCTGATGGGCCTGTCCAAGGGCGAGCGAAAGAGCGGGCGCAGCTATCAGGAGCTGATCGACATGGGGTTCATCGAGATCGAACCGCTGACGTACATTCGCGGGCGCTCGATCCCCAACCAGTTCATCATCGTCGACGAGGCGCAGAACCTGACGCCGCATGAGGTGAAGACCATCATCACCCGCGTCGGTGAGGCGACCAAGGTGGTGCTGACGGGCGACCCGTACCAGATCGACAACCCCTACGTCGACGCCACGTCGAACGGACTGACGACGGTGGTCGAGAAGTTCAAGGGCGAGGCGCTGGCCGGGCACGTCACGCTGTCGAAAGGCGAGCGGTCGCCGCTGGCCGAGCTGGCTTCGAACGTCTTGTAGCGCGTCGCGATCAACGCCCGGGCGGTGGCTCGGGCGGAGGGACGATGGGCGGGCCGTTGCGGGCGTTGAAGCGGCGCAGGTAACTCTCGGCGGCGCGCTGGGCGTCGATGCGCAGGGCGCGGGCGAATTCGGTGACGAAGCCGCGGACGTAGACGGCGGCCGGCATGTCCCCGAATCGTTCCTCCTCGATTGATCGCAGGTGGCGCTCGCTGATCTTGGTGCGCTGGGCGATCTCGGCCAGCTCCATGCCGCGCGCCTCGCGGATCTTTTTCAACACCGGTCCCGTCACCTCCTCGCCGACGTCCAGGATCGGCTCGGGGGACTCGGCGCGATCGGGGACCGCCGGCATGCCGCCGCTGCGGCGCGCGCCCTGGGCGGCGGCGCGCACCGCGCGGGCCAGATCAGCCTCGGGCAGGGCCAGATCGTAAAGGCGGCGGCGCTCTGGCGCGAAGAGGGTGTCGTGGGCGGCGTTGGCCCGGGCGTGCAGCTCGCCCAGCTCGTGCTCGTCGTAAAGGCCGGCGATCACCGGCGACCCGGAGGCGTAGATCTCCTTCAACGTCCGGTAGGCCCGCCGCACCTCTTCGTCGCTGACGCCTGGTTCCGTCTCGAGGATCTCGTAGTGGGTTTGCTCTTCCTCCAGGCGCAGGGGCGGTGGGGCGGCGCTGGCCCGTTCCCGTTCGCTGTCGCTGGACAGCAGGCGCCGGGCGATCCGCTCGATGTTCTTGGCCACCTTCGATTCCGGGTATTCGGACACCAGCGGCCGTCGCCGCCGCGCCGCCAGCCAGACCGTCTCGTCGGATTCGACGTGCCCCAGGTATTCAAAGGCGTGGCCGAGCCGCCGCTGCGCCGCCGTGGCCATCGACAGGCCCAGCTTCAGATCCGGCAAGCTGCGCGTCTGGTTGACGATGAACCGGGGGCGATAGCGGAAGATCTCGTCGCGCAGGCGATCGATCGGTCCGCCCTGATCGCGCGCCGAACGATAGATGTCCAGGGCCGCCACCGGCGGTCCCACCGGGTTGACCACCAGGCGCTCCAGCCCGCGCGTCGAGCGCAGCTTGCGCACGAAGGCGCTCTTGACCAGGCGGTAGGTGGCCTCGATCGACGCCGGATCGGGCAGCGTCACCGCCACCGGAATGTCGGCGCCCAGCCACAGGTCCAGCGCCACGGTGGCGTCGGCCGGCCCCAGATCGACGACGACATAGTCCGCGGACAGCTGGCGCAAGGCGCCCAGGATGGCCTTGGCGGTCAGCTTGCTTTTCATCGATCCCAGGGCCGAGCCTTCGCCGCTGACCAGATCCAGGCTGGCGATCGGGGTCTCGACGATCAGCTCGGCCAGGGTCTGGGCGCGGCCGCGCAGAAATTCGCCGAAGCCGTGCGGTGGTCGTGCGGCGCCGAGCAGCTGGTGCAGGGGGCCGCCGGCCGGATCGGCGTCGACGGCGACGACCTTCTTTCCGGTCTGCGCCAGGTAGATGGCGATGTTGGCCGCCAGCAGCGAGCGGCCAGCGCCGCCGCGTCCGGCGCCGACGACGATGAGGCGGTTGCCCAGCGCCGGGCCGCTCTCGGCCAATGCTTCAGGGCTGGGATCGGGGGTAACGGGCGGCTCGGGAAGCTCCTCCGAGACCTCGATCTCGGGCTCCAGATCCGACTCGTCACTGCTCATGCGGGCATTCTTTTACACCGCACAGGTGCGGAGCACCACGGCGGCCTGGCGGCGACGCCGGTGCGTTGTTCACGCTACACTGACCGCCCATGACGGCGAAGCTGCTGGCGGGCGCCCTGTTTGTGCTGACGGCGTCGATCGTCGATCCGCCCGGCGCTCGTCGGCCCGCTCCGCCCGTGGCGCCGCCGCCCCCGCCCGTCGAGTCGTCCGACGGGAATCGCCAGCGCGGGGTGGCGCTGGGTCTCTTCTCCGAGGACGTCAGCTTCTCGTATGCCCCGCTGCTGGCCGAGATCGTGGCGCTGGGGGCCACCCACGTCGCCTTGATCGTACCGCTGTACCAGACCAACGGCGCCAGCGACGACGTTCACCTGCACACCCGGTTCTCCCCGACGCTGGAGGTGGTGGCCGACACCATCCGGGCGGCGGCGCGCGATCGCCTGGAGGTCTCGTTGTTCCCCATCGTGCGCCTGTCGGCGCCGCGGCCGGGAGAATGGCGGGGGACGCTGGCGCCGACCGATCCCGAGCGCTGGTTTCGCCGCTATGGCGACGTGCTGGGCGACCTGGCGGCGGTGGCGGCGGTGACCGGCGCGCAACGGCTGGTGATCGGCAGCGAGCTGTCGTCGCTGGACGGAGACGTGACGCGCTGGCAGCCGCTGGTGGAGAAGATCCGCGGCGTCTTCAAGGGCTCGCTGGTCTATTCGGCCAACTGGGACCATTACCGCGAGGTGCGTCTTTTCGATCTGGTCGACGAAGAAGGCATCACCGGTTATTTCAACCTGCGCGCCGAGGCCGACGCCGGGACCGACGAGGCGGCGCTGGAGGCGGCCTGGCGTCGTATCAAGGGCGAGCTGGGCGCCTGGCGGGCGACCCGGCGCTCGGTGCCGTTCGTCTTCACCGAGCTTGGCTATCGTTCACGCGCCGGCGCCACGGCGGCGCCCTGGAATGAAGCAGCGGGCGGGACGCCCGACGTCGATGAGCAGCGGCGCGGGTTTGCTGCCTTCCGGCGCGTCTGGTCGGGCACGCCGTTCCTCGACGGCGTTTACATCTGGAACTGGTACGGCTACGGCGGGCCAGGCAGCCAGGGCTATTCTCCGCGCGGCAAGCCGGCCGAGATCGAGGTCAAGGCGCTGCTGAAGCAGCTCTGACGCCGGGCCTGCCGGTCGACGGTCTCTACGGTTTCGTCGCGCCGGCGCTGTTCAGGCCTTGCAGCAGCGTCCCCACCCCGCTGAAGGCGGCGGGCGGAATGTTCAGCTCCAGCGTGACGATCTTGCCGGTGCCGTCGCCACCCTCGGTGAAGGTGAGAGGTATGGGGGCCTGGGTCCCCTTGCTCAGGAACGCCGCCCGCGGATCGGTGGACATGGCGGCCATGGTCGCCACGAAGGGGCCGAAGTCGACGTATTCGATCAGATCCTTGCCTTTGGCGGCGCTGATGGCTTGCGCGACGTCGCCGGTCGGCGGCGCGCTTTTCGCGTTGGCCAGCGCGGTCAGATCGGCCTTGGCCTGCTTGCCGGCGGTGCCGAGGAGGCGCGCCCCTGAGAACGCCGTGTACATGTCCAGCTGCTTGCCGAACAGCTTCTGGAATCCGTCGCGCACGGCGGGCGTGGCGTGTTTTGCAGGGGACATCGTGTAGTGCAGCGCCGGCAGCTTGCCCACGGTTTCTTTCTTCACCGACCAGTCGAACGGCACGGTGGCGCCTTCCATCTGGGTCTTGATGAGTGCCAGGGCCGCCACCCGATCCAGCTTTTTCAGCAGCGCTGACAGCTTGGCGCCGCTGGCGGCGTCCTTCAGCGGATAGCTGGTGCGCACGCCCAGCTCGGGCTTGAGGTGCATCGACGCGAACCCCATTCCTTGCGAGGCGTCGACGAGGGCGTCAAAGAATGCCTGCGCGGCCGGGGAGCCCGCCTCGGAGCTGGTTTGCAGGCGGTGGCGTATGCGAACCAGGTGGGCCTTGGTGATGGGGCCGACGCTGTAGCCGAACAAGAACGCCGGTTGCTTGCCGCCGGCGAACAGCAGCGGATCGAATTCAACGGGGTGGTTCTGGCGGGCCACCGCCTCCAGCGACGAGCCCGGCTTGGCGTTCATGCGCACGCGCAGGCTGACGCCCTGGGTGGTGTCGACGGCCAGGCCGATCTCCAGCGTGGTGGTGTCGCCGAACAGATTCAGCAGGTCGCCGATCATGGCCAGCGAGTCGCCGGTCATGGCCACGCCCTGGGCGGCCTGCGCGGCGCGCATCATGGCCAGGCTCTTGGCCAGCGCGGACTTGACGTCGGTGCCGTTGGCGGCGGCGATGGCGTCGGGAAACAGCACGGCGGTGACGTCTTCGGCGGAGGGGCGGCGCGCCTCCAGGGCCAGCCGGGCGCCCTTGACCAGGGCGTCCAGCGAATCACTGAGGACCAGCACGTTGGCCGAACGCCAGATCCAACCTTTACCGCCGGCGCCGTTCGATACCTCCGCGACGTCGCCGCGCCGAGAGAGGGTCTTGCCGAGCGCGGCGATGACTTTTTCCGCCTGCTCGGGGCTCTTGGCGGGCACGGCCATCACCACGCCGGCGTCGATGCCCGGGCCCATGGCCACCACGGCCACGCCGGCCGGGCTGGCGAAATCCAGATTTTCTCCGACGGCGGGCACCAGTCCGGCCTGCGACAGCAGCATGTCGCGCACGCTGGTGGCGTCGAGGGGCAACGGCACCGCCCGCCCCACCAGCGCCGTTCCGCTGCCCAGAAGGCGGTCGATCGACGGGATGGAGATCGAGGCCAGCAGGGAGGCGCGCGATTCGGCGGCCGGGCGCAGCTCGACGGGAGGGGCGGCCAGGGCCGCCGCGGCGCGGCCGGCCGCCGCCTTCGCCGCCACGCTTTCCGGAGTCGGCGTCGGGTTGGAGGCGCACGTCGGCAGCGTCAGCAGCGCCGCCCCTAGGGAGAAAAAACGAAGATCCCGGTGGATGCGGCGGAGGCCTGGGCGCGCGTTCATGCCGCGCAGAATACTGCTACATCACTTCGAGCCCTAAGAATTTCCTGACCGCGAAATAGTCCTCGCTGACGGCGTAGGCCAGCAGATCGCGAAGGCGTTCCTTGGCGGGCAGCGGGCTCAATCCCGGCGGTTCGGCGCTGATCATGCGGGCCGCCGTGTTGAGATCGTTGGCCAGCACGAACCCCACCCGCGTGGCCGTCATGTCAGAGCCGGCCATCCACGCCTCCGTGTCGATCACGTCGCCGTGCGCCGCCAGCAGCTTGCGCCCGACCACCGCCAGCTGATCGGACACCGGGCGCGGAACCAGGCGGCGCAGGTGATCGGTCAGCCGATCCACCTCGCCGTTGTGTGACCCGTTGCCGATGGAGGCGCCGGCCAGCGCCAGCGCCGCGCGCAGCGTGATGTCCAGAGCGGCCGCCGAGGGCAGGGCGCTGCGCAGGAATCGCTCCGGCCGCAGGAATGACAGCCGCTTGCCCAGCTCGAAGACCAGGTCGTGCTCGGTGCTGCGCTGGGCGAAGGCTTGCCCGATGACCAGGGCCGGCGTGAGGACGCCCTTCTCCTGCAGGTTCAGCAGCGACAGCGCCTGCGATTCGGCGTCGCTGAAGAACAGATCGGGCGCCGGCAGATCCAGCGTCTGCGCCACATAGCGCAGCACGCGCGCCGACGGTCGATCGTCGCGGGCCACGTCGGCGCGGTCCTTTCGCTTGATGCCGACCGTCTGGTGTTGCTGGGCGGTGGTGGCGGCCACGAAGTGTCCCAGCAAGATGAAGATCGCCGCCACGAACGGATCCTCCTGGGGATGGACGATGCGCGGCCAGACCTCGTCGGTGAACTTGCGGCGCGTGGCGCGCACCTCGGCGGGGCGATGCTGTTCGTAAAACTGCTGCACCTCCGGATCGGCCTTGCGCAGAAAGACCAGCGTGGCCGACACGCACCACTGCTTGTCGATCTGGCCGGCCTCTTCGTACAGGCTGGCCAGCGTGCGGTAGGTGCTCAGGCGATCGGGGTTCTTGGTGATCAACAGCTGGTGGTGGTTGATGGCCTTGTCGATCTGGTCGGGGCCCGCCTGCACGTACAGCTCGGCCAGCCGTTCGTGGCGCTTGATGTTGTCGGGATCCAGCGTGCTGGCCACCTCCAGCGCCGTGGTGCCCAGGTCCCGGTCGTTGAGACGCTGCAGCGCCACCTCGCCCAGGCTGTTCCACAGGCGCAGCCGCAGCTGGTCGTGGCCTTCGGGCGGCAGGCGCTTGATCATGCGCCGGTAATTTCGGGCCAGCTCTTTCCAGTCGCCGATCTCGGTGGTGATGCGTTCGATGGCGTCCAGCGCCTTGGTCAGGTCGGGCGCGTCGTCGAGGGCGCGGTTCAAGAGCGCCAGCGCCTGCGAACGATCGTTCATCTCGTCGCGCTGGATCACCGCCGCCGCGTACAGGTACTTGGCGCGCACCGCCGGCAGCTCTTCCTGGTTGGTCAGGCGCACCAGCGTCTCGGCGGCGCGCGGCCACTGCTGGCTGGCCGTGTACAGCTCGAGGATCTTGTGCAAGGCGTGGCGCCTCAGCGGCGCCAGGGCCAGCACCGATTGATAGGCGGCGATGGCCTTGCCGGGGTTGTGCAGCTTCTCGGCGTACAGATCGCCGATCTCCTCGGACAGGCGGATCTTCTCCTCGCCGTCGGCCATGGTCAGCAGCGTGCGCTTGTCCAGCAGCAGCGCCACCCAGTCGCCGGCGGCCAGGTGCAGCTCGGCCATGGCTTCCATGGACGGGCGGTGGTGCGGATCGACGGCCAGCGCCTTTTGATAGAACGTCACCGCCGACCGACGATCGCCGCGCTCGCTGTCGCATTTGCCCAGGCGGGCGTAGACGTCGACCAGCTGATCGCGGGGCAGCTCCTTGAGGTGACGCTCGACCAGCGCGCGCAGCAGCTCGCCGGCCTTTTGCCAGGATTTGGTGTCGAAGCAGAACTCGGCGTACCCCGCCAGCACCGCCACGGCGTCCGGGGCCAGGCGGTAGGCGGTCTCGTAGCAGCGCTGGGCTTTCTCCAGCTTGCCCAGCTTGTGCGCGGCGAAGCCCAGCCGGCCTTGCACGTCGGCGCCCAGGGCCGCGTTCTTCGCATCGACCTTGCGGGCCAGCATGTCCAGGACCGGCTCCAGCGCCGCCCAGTCGAGGTTGCCCGTGTAAAGCTCGACCAGCCGCTCGGCCGACAGCAGGTGCTCGGGATCGACGGCCAGCGCCTGGGCGAAGGCCGCCGTGGCCTGCGCCGGGTCGTTCAGCTTGTCTTCGAACAGCGTCCCCGCTTCGTAAAGGAGGCGGGTCTTCTCCAGGCGATTTTGGGTGCGCTCCGCGGTCTCCATCATCAGCGTCGCCGCGCGCAGGTGCTGCCCCTGCAACCGGTACGACGCCGACAGGGCGGACAGCGCCGGCAGAAAGCCGGGATCGACGGCCAGCACCTGGGCCAGGCGCTCCTCGGCGGCGGCCTTGTCGTCCAGCCGCTCGCCGTAGACGACGGATGCGCGATAAAGCGCGTCGCTGCGCTTGGCCGGATCCTTGGTCAGCGTCGCCAGCTTGTCCAGCGACTGGGCGGCCAGCCGCCAGTGCTTGTGCTGCTCGTGCAGCTGGGCCAGCGCTTCCCAGGTCGCCTCGCGCTGATCGCCTGCCTCGGCCGCGGCGCCGTAGGCCTCCAGGGCGCGTTCGGAATCGCCCAGCTCGTCCGCGTAGATCTTCCCCAGCGCCGCCTGGTGCTCCTGACGCTCGACCGGCGCGTCGACCACGGCCAGCCGGCGGCGCAACGTCTCGACCAGCGCCAGCCAGCGGCGTGATCGGCGGTAGACGCCGCCCAGCGCCCGGAAGGCTTCCTCGTCGCTGCTGTCGATGGTCAGGATCTGTTCCAGCACCGCGGCCGCGCGATCCAGACCCTCGGGACGCGACTGCCAGGTGGCGGCCAGGCGGCGCAGCAACGACACCCGCTCGGCAGGCGCCTCGGCCAGCGTCGCCAGCCGTTCCAGCGTGCGCAAGGCGTCCTCGTCGCGTCCGGCCTTCTCGTACAGCAGCTCCAGCTGGCGCAGCGCCATGCGGTTGTCCGGATCGCCGCCAAGGACGGTCTCCATGGTGACGATCGAGGCGTCGACGTCGCCCACCCGTTCGGCCAGCAGCTCGGCGCGCTGCTTGCGAATGCGCGCTGCCTCGGCCGCCTCGCCCCCATCGCTGGCCACGCGCGCCTTCTCTTCCAGGATACGCGCCACGTCGCTCCACCGCTCGCGGGCGCGGTATTGCCCCTCCAGGGCGTCCAGCACCTGGGGCGTGGCGGGGGCGATCTGATAGACGCGTTCGAACGCGGCCAGGGCGCCGTCGCTGTCGCGCAGGTTTGACGCCAGCACCTGGCCCAGCTGCAGCCGCAGGGCGATCTCTTCCGCCCGGTCGGGCGCCGCGTCCGCCGCCGCCGCCAGCACCGGCGCCAGCTCGCTCCAGCGCTTTTGCTTGGCCAGCAGCGTGCGCAAGGCGCCCAGCGCGCCGGCGTGCGCCGGCTCGACGGCCAGGACCTGCTGATACGAGCCGATGGCGTTGTCGACCTGATCCAGCTCGGCGGCGTAGACGCGTCCGATCTCGGCCCAGTGGCGCGCGGCCGACGGGTGCCGACCCAGGCCCACGGCCACCTCGGTGTATTCGACGACGAACTCTGCGAAGGCGTGTGCCTTGCCTGCAAAGGCGGCCAGCTCCGCCAGCACCGCCCCCTGGTCGGGATCGAGGCGAAACGCCGGCAGCAGCGTGGCGAAGGCGCGCGCTGGATCGCGCAGCTCGACGTCGCACAGGCGCGCCGCCTCGCGCAGCTCGGCGATCTTGTCGGCTGGGTCGCTCATGCGTTCGGCCCGCCCCAGCAACAGCAGCAGCAGGCGTTCCCACTGGCGCTCGGCTCGCAGCCTGGCCTCGGCGCGCGCCAGGGCCTCGCGCGGCTGGTGATCGCTGGCGTCGCGCCGCCACGCCTCCAGCCACCCTTCGATGTCGTCGTCCCCGGGCTGGGCCTTTTCGGCCACCGCGGACCAGGCGGCGGTCAGGGCCTGCACGGCCTCGGTCCATTCGCCCGCAAACGGCAACGCCGTCGCGCCCAAATCGGCGGTCAACGTGTCGGCGACGAATCCAGCCTCGCCCGGGTAGATCAGGAAATGCTCGGCCGTCGTCGGCTGACCGCCCAAAAGCCTTTCGGTGATCAGCACCAGATCCGGATCGCCCGGCGAAAATCCCACGAACACGAATGACCAGCGCCCGTACAGCGACGCCAGGGCACGGCCGACGCCGGTCGGCGCCAGCTTGCGCCGCAGATCGCCCGGCGACAGGGCCAGCGTCTCGGGGGCCGCCGTGCTGCCGAACAGGTGCAGCAGGAAACGACCGCGGTGCCCGTCCAGCGCGGCGCCCGCTTCGCGCGGCAGAAACACGGTGGCCGGATCGCCGTTGATCGCCGCCAGCGCGCCATCCCAGGCCGTGTTCCAGGCGGTGGTCACCACGCCGCGCCAGGGAATGGCCGCCAGCGCGGTCAGCGTTTCGGGAATCTTGGCGGTCGGCGCCGGCGGGAACGTGTCCTTGAGGATCTCGACCACCACCTCATCGGTCAGCTTGGTGGCCAGGGCGGCCAGCGCCGTCGTGCGTTTGCCGGCGGCCAGCAGAGTCCGCACCTCGCTCTTGACCGTCTCGTCCTCCAGCCAGTCGGTCAGGGTGGCGAAAAGGCCGTCCCACCCCGGCTGCTTTCCCTGTCGGCCCAGGCCCAGGCCACAGACCAGGACGGCCTTGCGGGCTTTGATGGCGTCGATCAGCGCGCTCGGTATTTCAATCATCAAAAGGGCGGTGCTCCTCCGCCCAAGACAGCTTCATAGCGCGAAAGCTCGGCAGGAAACAATGCCTGGGGCGGCCGCGGACCCAGCGTTCACACCGACGGTGGAGGGCGCAAACGGGCCACCGGTCGGGGTTGCGGACCCTCCCTCACCTTGCTACCGTGACGGCCCATGCACTTTCGTCGCAGCGTTGGCTTGGTGGCAGCGCTGTCTCTGTTCGTCGGCTTCAGTGGGGCCTGTTCGTCGAAGACCCACACCGACATCAATATCAACACCAACCTGGGGAGGGACTTCGTCCCCG